>NYUU01000008.1 GCA_002684175.1 Synechococcus sp. CPC35 | reverse complement strand
ACGGGGGGTTCGCTGCTGAACACTGCCATCACATGCCGGTTTGTTGTTGGCAAACACCCTTCCGCCCGGCCCTGAACGATTCAAGCAACACCTGCGCAAGGTGGGCAGTGGTGAACACACCAGCAAAGGGATGAGTCGTGAAGAGTCTGCCGATGCCCTGGATCTGATCCTGCGGTCTGAAGCGACTCCTGCACAGATCGGTGCTTTTCTGATCGCTCACCGCATTCGTCGACCTGAGCCTCAGGAGCTGACGGGAATGCTGGATACCTACCGGAACAGTGGACCAGCACTGCATACGAAACCAGGTCAGCCAATGCCTGTCTGTTTCGGGATGCCATTCGATGGCAGGACAAGAACGGCTCCGATCTATCCCCTGGCCAGTCTGGTGCTGCTTGCATGCGGGCAACCGGTTGTCCTGCAGGGGGGCAATCGCATGCCTCCCAAGTACGGCGTGACCGCTGTTGACCTGTTCAACATCCTGGAACTGAATCTTTCCGGACTTTCACTCAGCTCCGTTCAGGAGGGATTCAATCAAAACGGTTTCGCTCTGATCCATCAACCGGATCATTTCCCCATTGCCGAGGGACTGATCAGTTATCGGGAGGAACTTGGCAAACGGCCGCCGGTGGCCAGTCTTGAACTGATGTGGACTCCCCATCAGGGTGACCATCTTCTGGTCAGTGGCTTTGTCCATCCCCCTACGGAAAGTCGGGCCTGGGAAGCACTGAAACTGGCCGGTGAAACGAACCTGCTGACAGTGAAAGGGCTGGAAGGTGGTACAGACCTGCCGATCGGCAGAGCCTGCATCACCGCAAGGGTTCAAAACGGTGTTGCCGAACGTCTGATCCTTCATCCCCGCGACCATGGCTGCCACGCTTCAGACGTTGAGTGGTCCGATGAAGCCACCTGGGGGAGCCAGGCCCTTGAGGCTCTGAACAACGGCGGACCTCTGCTGGCTGCCCTGCGCTGGAATGCCGGCGCCTATCTGTGGTTGACAGGTCAAAGCGACTCACTGGCAGAGGGCATTGAGCGAGCGGAATCCGTCCTTGAGGACGGTGGAGCTCTGAACGTGCTGGATCAACTTCGCCGCTGGCGCAATGATTTTTCCATTCGATAGCGCTCGAACGGAACACCGGCGATGGTGATCGTCTCCGGCGCGATCAGCCTCCAGCCATGACGCTCAAACAACGGACGACTGATCTGACTGGCCTCCGTGCGAAGTCGCTCCACCCCATCAACCTGAGCATCGGCCTGGATGCGATTCAGAAGTGTGCTGCCATGACCCTGACGAGCCGCCCGGCCGCGGCAGTAGAGAAGTGAGAGGCGATCAGAGGGATAACGGATCGCGAAGGCCGAATCTCCTCCACTGATCCATCCGGTTCCTTCCCTGAAACTGGGGTCAAGAATTCCTGGAAGCCAGGCCAAGGCCTCCCATGCCCTCACCTGCTGCTGGCTGTAAAGACCAGGAGCGAGATTTTCGATGGCGTCGGCGTAGATGTCCCGCAGCAGATCATGGTCCNCGGGAACAATCGGACGCAGAGCCATGGAGCGGGCCTGTTGGAATGTGAGTCTCTTCCCCCCAACGGTCAGCCTTGCAGAGACCTCGCATTCCCACTCTGCTGAGCGCGTTTCTAACCCTGCTCAACGATCGTCTCAGCGAGAGCATCGTCTTCCCGTTGCTGCCGTTCCTGCTGGCTCGGTTCGCACCGGATGGCCGCACNCTCGGGTTGCTCGCAGGNAGCTACGCCCTGGCGCAGTTTGTNGTGACTCCCCTGATNGGTGCCCTGAGTGACCGCTATGGACGCAGGCCGGTGATCGCCATCTGCGTCGGGGGCTCTGTTGCAGGACTTGGACTGTTCGCACTCACGGTGAGCCTCCCCTGGGCGGAATCCAGCATCCTGCCGCTGTTGCTGCTGTTCATCGCCCGGATCATCGATGGGATCAGCGGTGGNACCGCCGCCACGGCAAGCGCCGTTCTCGCTGACATCAGTCCACCGGACAAACGTGCCAGAACCTTCGGTCTGATCGGGGTNGCCTTCGGCCTNGGCTTCATCCTCGGACCATTCGTCGGCGGACAGCTGGCGCGAATCGCNGTTCCGNTACCGGTNTGGGTTGCCACAGGGTTTGCAGTGCTGAATCTGCTGGTNGTTCTGAATGTTCTGCCGGAAACACTTCCCGTGNAAAGTCGTCGCAATCTGCCGCGAAAACGNGATCTCAATCCATTCGCAAGGATCGGNCAGGTTCTGACCGACCCCAGCGTTGGTCGGCTNTGCGCAGCATTNTTTCTGTTCTTTCTTGCCTTCAACGGTTTCACCGCCATNCTTGTGCTCTATTTCAAACAGCGTTTCGGCTGGGGACCGGAACTCGCAACGNTCGCCTTCCTCGTGGTGGGCNTCGTGGCAACTGTTGTTCAAGGTGTGCTGATCGGCCCCCTGGTCAAACGAATCGGAGAGTGGCGNCTGACCCTGATCGGNCTTGTGCTCGTGATCNTCGGCTGNCTGATGATTCCTGNNNTCGGCTCNCCCGANAGAGCGCCTGCAATCTTCATTGCAGTTGCAATCCTNGCCCTCGGAACCGGTCTCGTCACTCCGAGCCTCCGCAGCCTCGTCTCAAGACGNCTNGGACGGGAAGGACANGGAACAGCCCTGGGGAGCCTNCAGGCCCTGCAGAGCCTGGGGAGTTTCCTGGGTCCACCGATNGCCGGCATCAGTTACGACCTNCTGGGGCCTGTCAGTCCNTTCGCAGGAGCAGCNGCGGTTCTGCTNANGGTGATTGTNCTGGTGAGCGGAAGCCCTCTGGCNGAAAGCACTCAAAACCAGGCCTGATTGCTACCTTTCGCGTGTTCCAGCGAATGGCCAAACGTTCCCACCATGTGTGCCGCTGCACTGTCTACGGACCAGTACATCAACAGGGAACTCAGCTGGATCGCCTTCAACGAACGGGTCTTGGCCCAGGCNCTNGACCAACGCACTCCNCTGCTGGATCAGGCCAAATTCAGNGCCATTTTCAGCAACAATCTCGACGAGTTCTTCATGGTGCGGGTGGCATCCTTGAAGTCNCAGGTNGAAGCAGGNATCACAACACCCAGCGAAGACGGAAANACACCACTNGAGCAGTTGAANACNATCNGGGAACGACTGATCCCTTTGCTGCANAAGCAACANGAACATTACANACATNACCTCAAGCCNAAANTNCTNNAANACAACATCCAGCTGCTGGATTACGAACAACTGAACAAGAAACAACGTCACTGGGTTGATGACACNTTCCGCACATCTGTNTTTCCTGTCCTCACCCCACTNGCAGTGGATCCNGCCCATCCCTTTCCATTTGTCAGCAATCTGAGCATGAACGTNGCGGCGGTGATTCTTGATCCTGAAACGGAGCAGCGCCAGTTCGCACGCGTCAAGATCCCACAGAANAATCTGCCNCGATTCGTNTCNGTACCNACTCACCTGAGCGAACGCGATCCNNTNCCGANNCACACNGCTNTCCCCCTGGANCAGGTGATTGCCTTCAACCTTGAACTGCTCTTCCCCGGCATGACAATTGAAGGGCACTANTTCTTCCGGGTCACCCGCGATGCCGATCTNGAACTNCGCGATCTNGAAGCCGATGATCTGATGNTGGCTCTCGAACAGGGCCTTCGCAAACGACGCATGGGAGGAGAAGTGGTTCGGCTCGAAGTCCCGAANGAAATGCCNCGGNATGTTGTCGAAATGCTGATGACCGGNCTCTCNGTNGAGAAAGAGGATCTTTACACNATTGATGGTCCCCTGGGNCTGGATGATCTTTTCAGTCTGATGGGNTTACCNCTTCCGGATCTCAAGGAGAAATCGCACAGNGGTCAGACGCCATCAATCATGGCCCGCACCCAACAACATCTGATCGAGGAGGGATCGATCAAATCCGATGAATTCGAAAGCATCTTCTCGGTGATCCGCAAACAGGACATCCTTCTNCACCATCCCTACGACCTGTTTTCCACCACTGTTGAAGAATTNATCAATCAAGCTGCTGATGATTCCCAGGTGATGGGAATCAAAATGACCCTCTATCGCACNTCCAAAGATTCACCAATCATCGCAGCNCTGATCCGCGCCGCTGAAAACGGCAAGCAGGTGATGGCTCTCGTGGAACTGAAAGCGCGTTTCGATGAAGACAACAACATTCAGTGGGCGCGTCATCTGGAGCGATCCGGCGTGCATGTGGTGTATGGAGTTCTAGGGCTCAAAACACACACCAAAATCGTTCTTGTTGTTCGCAAGGAACAGGACAAATTAAGAAGTTACGTGCACATTGGGACTGGAAATTANAATTCAAAGACNTCAAAGCTTTANACCGATCTGGGNNTGCTTTCCAANCGCCCAGAGCTTGGNAAAGANCTNGTGGAATTGTTCAATTACCTGACAGGNTTTTCCAAACAGCAAAGTTTCCGNCGGNTGCTTGTTGCACCGGTNACCNTACGAAAAGGNATGGAAGCNCTGATCAGAAGAGAAATCGAACATGCAAGGGAAGGNAGAANGGGCCATATCCAGGCNAANATGAACTCCCTGGTTGATCCAGAGATCATCGCTCTGCTTTATGAGGCATCGCAGGCTGGAGTGCNNATCGANCTGATNATNCGTGGAATGTGCAGTCTCTCCCCGGGACGCAAAGGACTCAGTGAAACAATCAGCGTCATCAGCATCGTTGGCCAGTTTCTNGAACACTCCCGAATCTTCTGGTTTGCGAATGGTGGATCCCCCGAGGTCTATATCGGNAGCGCTGACTGGATGACACGCAATCTGGATCGTCGCGTTGAAGCAGTGACGCCCATTGAGGACACCNTTCTGCGCCANAAACTGGAACGGCTGCTTGCGCTTTACCTCAACGACAANCGCGGCGCCTGGGACATGCAACCCGATGGCAGCTTCATCAANCGCCAACCTTCCAAGCAGGAAGATGAACGAAATTCACAGACCCAACTCATCACTCAGTGGACCAGCCTGGAAAACCAGCAGNCCTGATCAATTCTCATCANTTCGACCGGCTCACNTGTAACTCCTGATACATCTATTTCAACGAANTCGATAATCACTTGCTGNGTGAAGATCNGNACNGANGTAAAAGCGATCCAGGATTCTTTCCTGAAAGTCTTCCGATTCACATCANTTCCTTTGTTCTCTGAGTGCTAAATTCAGCNCAAATTCATTCAGGAGACCAGGGTGATGGGGATCCCTCTGGAANCTTCCGGATCGACTGAAAAGTCNTCCAGGAAGGAACCTGCGTTGCCGTCTTCCGGACGNCGACCATCAACGCGTCAGAGCGGCCGTCTGGCCACNGATTCNATCGGCTTCTANCTGAGCAGCATCGGGCGCATNCCCNTGCTGACAGCAGCTGAAGAGATNGAGCTNGCCCATCACGTTCAGGCGATGAAGCAGTTGAAGGAACTGCCTGAAGAGGAGNTGACNTCCAGACAACGNCACAAGATCCGNATGGGGAANCGNGCCCGGGATCGAATGATGGCAGCGAACCTGCGCCTCGTTGTGAGCGTTGCAAAGAANTATCAGAACCANGGACTNGAACTTCTTGACCTTGTTCAGGAAGGTGCCATCGGCCTGGAACGGGCGGTCGACAAATTCGACCCGGCCATGGGCTACAANTTTTCNACTTACGCCTACTGGTGGATCCGCCANGGCATGACGCGCGCNATCGACAACAGCGCCCGCACCATTCGCCTGCCCATTCACATCAGTGAAAAACTCTCCAAGATGCGACGCATCTCANGGGAGTTNTCCCANCGTTTCGGACGTCAACCGAACCGACTTGAACTGGCNAGTGCGATGGGGATCGAACCCCGNGAACTTGAGGACCTCATCTCTCAGAGCGCACCNTGNGCCTCCCTCGATGCCCACGCCCGCGGCGAGGAGGATCGCAGCACCCTTGGCGAACTNATTCCNGACCCCAACGGTGAAGAGCCAATGGAAGGAATGGACCGCAGCATCCAGAANGAGCATCTGGGTGGATGGCTTTCCCAGCTCAACGAACGGGAGCAGAAGATTCTGCGGCTGCGTTTCGGCCTCAGCGGAGAAGATCCACTCACTCTTGCCGAGATCGGTCGTCAGATCAATGTCTCAAGNGAGCGCGTTCGGCAACTGGAGGCCAAAGCCATTCTCAAGTTGAGAGCGATGACGGACCACCAGCAGGCAGCCTGATCTCCTTGGCCCTGCTCAGCGGTATTGGTGTGATCNCAGGGTGGATGACCATCACCCTGACCGNCGCANTGCTNGCAAGACAACAGAGACCTGAACAGCCCGANCTCAGTCGAAAGATCGTTCACATCGGCATGGGTGCCGTNATCCCGCTGGCNTGGCATTTCGNCATCCCCGCCGTGATCGCCATCCCATTTGCCGTGNTCGTCACCCTGGGCACAGCCATCAACCATCGCTGGCGAATGATTCCCGCAGTGGAGGATGTGGATCGCAACAGCTACGGAACAATCGCCTANGGACTGGCGATCACTCTCCTGCTGTTGATGTACTGGCCGGAACGCGCCGATTCCGTCTGTGCCGGAGTGCTGGTGATGGCACTCGGTGATGGACTTGCCGGGTTGATCGGACGTGAAGTTCCTTCACCCCGCTGGTCCATCCTCAAACAGACAAAGTCAGTGGTTGGAACNGCAACGATGCTTGTTGTTTCCCTGNTGGTGGTGATCGGTCTTGCCGGATGCATCGGCNGCGATCCTGGCTGGTCTGCTGCGATGGCAATAGCGATAGCGGCAACGGGTCTGGAGCAGCTNAGTCCGGGAGGAATCGACAACCTCAGCGTGCCGCTGGCGGTGAGTCTTCTCTGGAACAGCTTCGTCAGCTGATTCGAAGCATGACCAAAACCTATCGAAATTCTTTGAGCAGAACCATCTGATCCCAGGGAGGGAANNATTCGCCAAAAAAATCAGGGCAAAAGCAGNTGATTCATTAACAAATAGATCCCCACTTCCTTTGATGAGCAANCTTTCTCGNNCAGGNNAANCNCGCGGACAAGTTCAGACAGGAACAGGCTTACGCGCCGACACTGCCGCGGCCAGATCATTCAGCAGCGATTCGGTGGTGTCCATGCTGATGCAGGCATCCGTGACGCTCTGGCCGTAGACGAGCTGGGACAGATCTGCACACAGCTTNTGATTGCCTTCCACCAGATGGCTCTCAATCATCACGCCCATCACGTGATCGGATCCACCCCGNAACTGGTCGGCCACCGACGCCAGNACCTCNCCCTGACGCCGGTAGTCCTTGTTNGANTTGGCNTGNCTGCAATCCACCATCAGACGCTCCTTCAGNCCGGCNNGACTGAGTTCCTGGGCTGCCGCCTNAACATCNTCCAGTTGATAATTNGTGCCGCNGTTNCCACCNCGNANCACCAGATGTCCATCAGGATTGCCTGTGGTGCTCACGATCGAGGCGTTTCCGTCCCGATTGATCCCNAGNAAATGATGCGGTCTTGATGCCGCCTGCATGGCATTGATGGCAATCNTGGCGCTGCCGTCGGTCCCGTTCTTGTAACCGATCGGCATCGACAGNCCGGANGCCATNTCACGGTGGGTCTGACTTTCGGTGGTGCGGGCACCGATCGCCGCCCAGCTGATCAGATCGGCGATGTACTGCGGCACCACAGGNTCCAGCAGTTCAGTGGCAGTCGGCATCCCCTCCCGTGCCAGATCAAGCAGGAGACCCCNTGCCACCCGGAGGCCNGTGTTGATGTCGTAAGAGCCATCGAGATGCGGATCGTTGATCAACCCTTTCCANCCCACCGTTGTTCGCGGCTTTTCGAAATAAACCCGCATCACCACTTCCAGCTGATCCTTGAGCCGCTGTCGAATCGGCATCAGACGCTGGGCATACTCACGGGCCGCCCTGACGTCATGGACGGAACAGGGCCCCACCACCACGAGCAGTCTCCGATCCTCGCCACTCAGTATCGATTTGATGCGTTGACGGGCTGATGAAACGGTCTCTGAGGCGCTTGAATCGATGGACAGATCCTGATGCAACAGAGCCGGCGCCACCAGGGGCCGTGTCTCCACCACATGCAGATCTGAAGTGGTGGCCATATCCGATCAATTGAATCGTCATAAGGCTAAGCACTCTGCTAATGAACGACAGAGGGCTGTCCGGAAGAATGGACTCCTGCTCCGCTCCCCCATCCGCATGCTGAACGCCTATCGCGAACTGGCCGCCGAAAGGGAAGCCCAGGGTGTTCCCGCCCTGCCGCTGAATGCCGAGCAGACGAAGGGGCTGACCGAACTGCTGCAGAACCCTCCTCCCGGGGAGGAGCAGACCCTGCTGCATCTGTTGAGCGAACGGGTTCCCCCAGGTGTGGATGAAGCGGCCTATGTGAAAGCCACCTGGCTGAGCGCGGTCGCCCAGAACGAGGTGAGCAGCCCTCTGTTGTCACCGCTGGAAGCCACCCGCCTNCTTGGAACCATGGTGGGGGGATACAACGTTTCAGCGCTGATCGAACTGCTTCAGCACAGTGATGATCAGCTNGCNGGCTGTGCCGCTGAGGGTCTCAGCCGAACCCTTCTGGTCTACGACGCCTTCAACGAAGTGATGGAACTGGCGGANAGCAACCGTTTCGCCAAACAGGTGGTGGACAGCTGGGCCGCCGCCGAATGGTTCACATCGAAGCCGGAGCTGGCTGAGGAAATCACCGTGACGGTGTTCAAAGTTGAAGGAGAAACCAATACCGACGATNTATCACCGGCCACACACGCCACCACGCGTCCGGATATTCCCCTGCATGCCCTGGCGATGCTGGAAACCCGCGATCCCGATGGTCTCAAGACGATCGACGCAATGAAACAGGCCGNTCAGTCCGTGGCCTATGTGGGTGATGTGGTGGGAACCGGCAGCTCCCGAAAGAGCGCCATCAACTCCGTGCTCTGGCACACAGGTGATGACATTCCGCATGTGCCGAACAAACGAGCCGGTGGCGTGATTCTCGGCGGCAAAATCGCACCGATCTTCTTCAACACAGCNGAGGATTCCGGAGCCCTTCCAATCGAATGTGACGTCACCAACCTGAACACCGGTGACGTGATCACCATCCGTCCCCATGCCGGCACGATCGAGTGCAACGGCGAGATCGTGANTCGGTTTGAACTGAAGCCGAGCACGATCAGTGATGANGTGCGGGCAGGAGGCCGCATCCCNTTGATGATCGGCCGNGCCCTCACCGACAAGGTGCGCACCAAGCTGGGCCTGCCTGCTTCGGAGGTGTTCATCCGCCCCANGGCACCCAGTGACACCGGGAAGGGCTACACCCTCGCTCAGAAGATGGTGGGCAACGCCTGCGGGCTCCCCGGNGTNCACCCCGGCACCAGCTGCGAGCCGCTGATGACNACCGTGGGNTCNCAGGACACCACCGGNCCNATGACCCGGGATGAAATGAAGGAGCTGGCCTGCCTCGGGTTCTCCTCAGATCTGGTGATGCAGAGCTTCTGCCACACCGCTGCCTACCCGAANCCGGTGGACCTTCNGACNCAGAAGGATCTTCCNGACTTCTTCGCTCAGCGGGGAGGNGTCGCCCTGCGCCCCGGCGACGGCATCATTCACAGCTGGCTGAACCGCATGCTGCTTCCGGACACCGTCGGCACCGGCGGTGACAGCCATACCCGCTTCCCCCTCGGCATCTCCTTCCCGGCAGGATCAGGCCTGGTGGCCTTTGCCGCCGCCATCGGCGCCATGCCCCTGGACATGCCCGAATCCGTTNTGGTGCGCTTCAGCGGCTCNCTGCANCCTGGCGTGACCCTTCGCGACGTGGTGAANGCCATTCCCTGGGTGGCGATTCAGAGAGGCCTTCTCACNGTTGANAANGCCAACAAGAAGAACCTGTTCAACGGCAGGNTCATGGAGATCGAAGGCCTGCCGGACCTGAAACTTGAGCAGGCCTTCGAACTGACCGATGCCAGCGCCGAGCGTTCCTGTGCCGGCTGCACGATCAAACTCTCCGAAGACACCGTGAGCGAATACCTGCGCAGCAACGTGGCNCTGCTCAAGAACATGATCGCCCGTGGTTACAGCGATGCCAGAACCCTGGCCCGCCGTGTCAAGGCGATGGAGNAATGGCTGGCCAGTCCACNGCTGCTCAGCGCCGATAGCGATGCCGAATACGCCGAAGTGCTTGAGATCAACCTNGATGANCTCACNGAACCGGTNCTCGCCTGNCCCAACGATCCTGACAACGTGAAACTNCTCGGTGAAGTGGCTGGTGAGCCNGTGCANGAGGTGTTCATCGGCTCCTGCATGACCAACATCGGCCACTACCGCGCGGCNGCCAAGGTGCTCGAGGGATCANGCTCCNTCNANGCGCGNCTCTGGGTCTGCCCTCCCACCCGCATGGACGANGCCACCCTGAAGNCCGAGGGCTATTACGCCACCTTCGAAGCCGCCGGCTCACGCATGGANATGCCCGGTTGCTCCCTCTGCATGGGNAACCAGGCCAGGGTCGAAGACGACACCACCGTGTTCTCCACCAGCACCCGCAACTTCAACAACCGTCTCGGCAAGGGCGCACAGGTNTTTCTGGGCAGCGCGGAGCTGGCCGCAGTCTGTGCCCTGCTCGGTCGNATCCCCACACCGGAGGANTACCGCAACATCGCNGCNGAAAAAATCGATCCNCTGTCTGATGAGGTNTACCGCTATCTGAACTTCGATCAGATCGCNGGTTTCGANGATCAGGGNCGGGTGATGACCGCAGACGAAGAAGCAGCAGTNCTGGCNCAGGCCTGAANCATGGNAGCANCTTGTCAGGCCTGAGCGAAACNAAACNGAANCGCCAACTCCTTGGCTCCAGCCGCAGCATCCGTCGACTGCTNGAACGGCGCTGGCTGGTGGTTGTGCTGGCTCTGTCGCTCACCGGCCTCGGNGCCGCCATCACCGGTCTGCTGTTCAAAAGTGGCATTCATGTTCTGGCCGACTGGCGNCTGGAACTGCTGCATGATCTGCCTGCCTGGATCGTTCTGCCGGTGCTGGGGGCCACTGGGGGACTGATCTCCGGCTCCCTGNTCGCCANTCTGGCGCCTGCAGCAGGTGGTGCCGGCATCACCCACATCATGGGATTTCTNCGCCACANAGCCGTCCCAATGGGNCTGCAGGTGGGGCTGGTGAAGCTCGTGGCCGGCATCATNGCGATCGGCAGCGGCTTCCCNCTGGGNCCGGAAGGTCCTGCGGTGCAGATGGGTGGTTCCNTGGCATGGCAGNTGTCCCGCTGGCTTCGCGCACCNGTGGCCTTCCGTCGGGTGATTGTGGCTGCCGGCGGCGGCGCAGGAATCGCGGCGGTTTTCAGCGCTCCGATCGGAGGTTTCATCTACGCCATTGAGGAGCTGCTCCACTCGGCGAGGCCGGTGGTTCTCCTGCTGGTGATCATCACAACCTTTTCGGCTGATACCTGGGCAGATGTGCTCGGCGGGGGTGGGCTGGACAGCACCCTCGGTTTTCAGCTGGAAAGGGAATACACCCCCCTGGTCAAGTTCCTGCCGATCGACTTCGCCTATTTGATCGGTCTCGGGGCCATGATCGGGCTGCTGGCCGAGCTCTACACCCGATACGTGCTCTCCATGCAACGACAGGGCAACCGTTGGTTCGGTGACCGTCTTGTCCTGCGCATGACCATCAGCGGCCTGATCCTCGGAGCTGGCTATGCAGCACTTCCGACGACTTTTCACGATCCCAACCAGCTCCAGCATCTGATCGCCGACGGAAAAGCAGACATCAGACTTGCTCTTGCCAGTTTCGTGGTTCTCTTCTTCAGCACCGGGCTGGCCGCGGCATCAGGGGCACCCGGTGGCCTGTTCATGCCGATGCTCACTCTGGGCGGCGCCATCGGACTGGCTTGTGGGGGCTGGGTCGAAGCGCTCACCGGACATGTTCCCAGCACGTATGTCTTCGCGGGGATGGGGGCTTTTGTCGCTGGCTGTTCCCGGACACCGATCTCGGCCATGTTCCTGGCCTTCGCACTCACCAAGGATCTGCTGATCCTCAAGCCGATTCTTGTGGCATGTCTGATGAGTTTCCTCGTGGCTCGCCTGTTCAACCCACATTCCATCTACGAACGACAGATGGACATGGAACTGATCTCCGAGGAACGCATGCAGAAGAACCTGAACCGGCACCGTCGACCCTTCAAGACCCCACAGCCACCTGTGGAACCGAAAGGAGGTTCCAACTGAATCAGGAAACTCTGCTGTTTGATCCGGCACCACCGGAACCGAATGCTCTCAAGGCGGTGCTGGCCTTTCCCAGCACGTATTCCGTGGGCATCACAAGCTTGGGGTACCAGATCGTTTGGGCGACCCTCGCGCAGAGGTCGGATGTGGACGTGCGCCGGCTGTTCACCGACCAGGGTGATCCCCTGCCCCGACGCATCGATCTGTTCGGCCTTTCCCTGAGCTGCGAGCTGGACGGACCGGTGCTTCCGGAACTGTTGCAGAACCAGCGCATTCCCGTCTGGTCCGTGGAACGGAGCGACGAAGACCCGATCGTGTTCGGAGGTGGCCCGGTGCTGACCGCCAACCCCGAACCGCTGGCACCATTTTTCGATGCAGTGCTCCTCGGTGATGGTGAACTGCTGCTGCCCGCCTTCATCGATGCCCTGCAGCAGTGCCGAAACGCACCACGACAGGAGCGGCTGCGACTGCTGAGCCAGGTTCCAGGGGTTTACGTGCCCTCGCTTTATCTGCCTCGCTACGACTCCGATGGCAGCCTGCTGGCCGTCGAACCCGTCGAGACTGGAATACCGGCGCTTGTTGAAAAGCAGACCTGGCGTGGAAGCACCCTCAGCCATTCGACGGTGGTGACTCCAGACGCCGCCTGGCCCGATATTCACATGGTGGAAGTGGTGCGGAGCTGCCCCGAACTCTGCCGGTTCTGCCTTGCCAGCTACCTCACCCTTCCGTTCCGAACATCGTCCCTGGACGATGGTCTGATTCCTGCAGTGGAAAAAGGTCTTGGCGCCACAAAACGGCTTGGCCTGCTTGGAGCCTCGGTCACGCAGCATCCGCAGTTCGCTGAGCTGTTGCGCTGGCTGGATCAGGACCGGTTCGATGGAACCAGAGTCAGCATCAGTTCTGTGCGTGCCTCCACCGTCACCCCTGAACTCGGACGAATCCTGAGCAAACGTGGCAGCCGTTCACTCACAATCGCGATCGAAAGCGGCAGCGAGCGGATGCGGCAGGTCGTGAATAAGAAACTGACCACGGAAGCGATCCAGGAGGCGGCCAGCCACGCCAAGAACGGTGGACTCACGGGCCTGAAGCTTTACGGCATGGTCGGTCTGCCCACGGAGACCGATGAGGATGTTCAGGCCACGGGAGATCTGTTGCTCAACCTGAAGAAGGGAACCCCCGGCCTGCGCTTCACGCTGGGAGTGAGCACCTTCGTGCCCAAGGCCCAGACCCCCTTCCAGTGGCAGGGAGTGAGACCTGAGGCTGAAAAACGGTTGAAACGACTGGCGAAGACCCTGCGATCAAAGGGGATTGACTTCCGCCCCGAAAGCTATGGCTGGAGCGTGATTCAGGCTCTGCTCTCCCGGAGTGACCGACGCCTGGCGCCGGTGATCGCCGCCGTCGGCGAAGGACGTAACAGCATGGGGAGCTGGAAGAAGACCTATCGCGCCGCTCTCAATGGGGAGCTGGAGCCGATGCCGGGGCCGGAATTGCCTGCACCACCCCCATGGGCCGAAGTGATCCAGGAGGAATGGAGCGCTTCAAGAACGCTTCCCTGGACGCATCTCAGGGGGCCACTGGCTCCGGAAAGACTGCGGGATCATCACGATCTGGCTCTGTCTCACAGTTGAAGGCGCAGAGACCGGCCAGCAGGATCCAGCCAAGAATGTTCAGGCGGCTGTCGAAGAACGGCAGGTCAGTCGCATGCATCGTGATGAGCACAAACAGAGCCGTCCACCAGGCACGATCCATCGGACCTCCCCGCAGCATGCCTTTCCAGAGAGCGAAGATCAGCAGAACAAGAACGGTGCCGACCACGAGCACGGCCACCGGCAAGCCGTAGCTGACGGCCAGTTCAAGGGGAAGGTTGTGAGAATGGCCGTGCCATTTCCTCTGAGCATGAATCGGGTAAAGCACGCTGAAAGCGGCGGCTCCCCAACCCAGCCAGGGGCGAGCCGCGATCAGCTGAAGCCCGTATTGCCACTGGGACAGGCGTGTGAGGTTCTGCTTGAAATTGTTCTCCAGCAGACGCTGACGGACTGAGTCCGGTAACAGCAGCTGCGCCCACTGCTGCAGGGATGGCGGCACACCGGGGATCGAAACGAGCAGAACCGGTACGGCAGCAAGAACAAAAAGAGGCAACAGCCACCACCACTGGGCCGGTCCAAGCACCCAGGGAACGGCCAGCACCAGTGATGCGACGGCATTGCGGGACTGGGTCATCAGCACAGCCGCGACAATTGCAGCCGCCAGCAGCAGTGCCAGCCCCCGAGACCAGGCTGCTGTTCTGCGGCGCAGCATGGCTGCGAGCGCAAAGGGCCAGATCGAACCAAGCCAGGCACCGGCGACATTGGCGTAATCGAAGAGAGCGGAGAGCCGACCCTGGGGCTGGCCACCCGGAGCCAGATGCCAGATGATTCCCCCTCCGAGCAGCTGCCAGGGTCCTTCCCAGTTCAACAGCATCTGCCCGAACCCTGTGAACAACACGGGAACGGTGCCCGCCAGAAGCATCAATGCCGCACGCTCCCTTTGCGCTTCAGTGGCGAGGAACGGGCGAAACGCCCAGAAGCCCCAGAAAAAAGGCAGCCAGTTTCCCAGGCCAACCCAGGCCAGGGCCCCGGTCTCCGCGGTAACGGCACCGATCAGCATCAAGGCACCAGCGATGATTAGCGGTCGCATCCAGGCGTCACGCCAGAGACTCACTGCCCGGTTGCGGCTGCCGGCAATACAGGTGACGAACAGCAACAGAACCCCCAGCAGCGCACTGGAGGGCAGCAGAAACAATCCCAGCTGAAAAGCCAGCCATCCGGGTTTCTGAATCGTGCCAAACCAACCTTTCACGCAAACACTGCCGTCCTTCCCCGGTACACCATCACCTGTCGTCGCAGATGCAGTCGCAGTGCCCGNGCCAGAGCAAGACGCTCGGTGTCACGGCCCTTGCGGATCAGNTCNTCAACGTCATCNCGATGACTGACGTGCACCGTGGTNTGCTCAATGATCGGACCATCATCAAGATCCTCNGTGACGTAATGGGCTGTGGCCCCGATCAACTTCACTCCGCGATCCCAGGCNCGTTGATANGGCTGGGCTCCTTTGAAGGCNGGAAGGAANGANTGATGAATATTGATCACCTGGGGGAAGCGCTCGAGAAATGCTCCGCTGAGCACCTGCATGTACTTGGCCAGCACCGCCAGCTCAATTCCATTCTCTTCAAGCAACGCAAGCATTCGCTGTTCCGCCTCCGGTTTGGTGTCACGACTGACCGGCACACAGATAAAGCGAACACCGAATCCCGTGCACAAAGGCTCCAGATCCGGATGATTGGCAATCACCAAGGGAACCTGCATCTGCAGTTCACCGCTTTGCACACGCCAGAGCAGATCCTGAAGGCAGTGGCTCTGCTTGCTTGCAAAGATCGCCACCCTGGGAAGTTGATCGGAAAAATGCAGCTGCACCTGCCCTCCGAGACGCTCCGCCAGCGCTGTGGCGGCTGTCGGAAGGGCCTCCCTCGGGATGCCGAATCCCTCGATCAGCCATTCGATCCGGCTGAGAAACAGTTCAGCCCCGGCGTCGGTGTGATGGTCGGCATGACGGATGCTGCCGCCATTGGCAGCGACCCATCCCGCCAGCTCACTCACCAGTCCGGGACGATCTGAACAGATCATCTGCAGGATGACCGTGGCCTCAGTCACGAAGAAGCTTTAAAAACTGATTCTCCCTTGAAGAGGCCTCTGGTTAAAGTCCCTTACTTTCAAAAAATCCTTTTCATCATGCTGAACGCCCTGCGAAAACTGGCTGCGTTCTGCCTGAGCATCACTCTTTGCCTGGGCCTGCTGGCTCCAGGTGCAGGCCATGCCGACAGTCCCGATCAAGGTGATCTTGAAGTGATCCGCCGTCAGGCTGCGGCCTTCATGCAAACAGAACAACGTCTGCCTGAACTCGCCAGTCTGGTGAGCGAGGAGAACTGGACCTTCACCCGCAATCTGATTCACGGCCCGATGCAGGAGGTTGGTCGCCAGATGCTCTACATCAATCAACGACTGGACAAATCGCAGCGCAAAGAGGCCGACAAGACCGCCCGCAACCTCAAGCAGGCCCTGGCGGAGCTCGATGAAGCGGCCCGCCTTCAGGACAGTGACCGACTGCAGCGCTCCTACGCTGCCGTTACTGCTGGTTTTGAGGCCTACTCCCAGCTGATTCCTTCCGAGCCGATCAGCTGAATCACAGCAGTCGAATTTCACGCGTTTCACGGTTGAATTTCAAAGTTGAGTCGCTCAGTCGCCGTTATTGGTGCCGGCGCAGTCGGCACCGGGATTGCCTGGCATCTGAGCCGCAGTGGTGACGACATCACCCTGTTTGACCCAAGCCTCAAGCAGTCCGTCGATCGTCACAGCAGTGAAGGCTTGAGCGGAACCAGCGCCTCTCTGGGAGTGCTGACCGGGCATGTTTTCCGTCGCTCCAGCGGCAGGGCCTGGCGTCTGCGTCAACGCAGCATGGAACTCTGGCCCGGCTGGGTCAGGCAACTGCAGGAACACGANCCTGAGCTTCAGCTGAAGACTCCNCTCCTGCAGTTGGCCGAGAACGATCTGGCATTCGAGCGAATGATCGAACTTGCCGGGCGNCGANCTGAACTTGGACTGCANNTNATCCCGCGGGAGTGCCTNCAGANCATCTGGCCCGGAGCCAGTCATGGAGGGCTGCAATCCAGGCTGGACGGGCGTCTTGACCCGATCACNCTTCAGCGTGCCCTGCGAAAGGCACTCGATCANTTGCCTGTGCNNCAGATCCGGAAGGCNGTCTGCAGCATCGATTCAGNNGGTGACCTCTGGACGGTGACCGACACCGATGGCCANANCCATTCNTTTCAGGCCGTGGTGGTGTGTGCCGCCCTCGCCTCGTCGGGGCTNCTGAAANNTCTGACCCANNNCGTCCCAATGCAGCCGGTGCTGGGCCAGGCCCTCGCACTCAATCTCAGGGAGGGACCCNTGGAATGGANCGACTGGCCNGCCGTGCTGATGGTTCAGGGTTTCAACCTGATTCCNAACGGGCCTGGACAACTGTTNCTGGGNGCCACCGTGGAGCCAGGCGATGCCGCTGCAAAAGATCCGCTTGCCCTGATGCAAACCCTGAATGAAGCAATGCCCCGGANTGGCTGANATCAGCCACGGTGATCGAANANTGGCACGGTCTCCGTGCCCGGCCACTGGATCGTCCGGCTCCAGTGCTGGAAATGCTGCAACCCGGACTGGTGGTGGCCACGGGCCATTACCGCAACGGCATTCTGCTGACACCCGTGACAGCGGAATGGGTTTCGGAAATCCTTGATCACAATCTTCCCATTACCAGGATTTAACACGGACTTCGACAACAACGGATACGGTCCCTATGGACCAAGACAATCGTTCCCGGAAGACCCATGCGTCGCTTAAGTACCCTGCGCGCCCTGACCCTTGCAGCAGGCCTGAGCGCCAGCTTCACGCTCAGCTCCTGCTCCGGTGGAGACAGAGACACAGGAGCTGACAAGGTCCGCGACAAACTGAACGCTGCAGGGGCCTCCTTTCCCGCTGCCATCTACCAGCGCTGGTTCCAGGAGCTGAGCGGTAATGGGATCCTTGTCAATTACCAGTCGGTGGGTTCCGGTGCCGGAGTGCGCCAGTTCACCACAGGAACCGTGGATTTCGGTGCATCCGACAAACCGATGAAGCCTGAGGCCATCGCCAAGGTTGACCGCAGCGTGGTTCAGATTCCGATGACCGCCGGCGCCATCGCAGTGGCATACAACAACCCAGGCTGCGATCTATCACTCACTCAGAAACAACTGGCAGAAATCTTCCTCGGCAAAATCAACAACTACAGCGAACTCGGTTGTGCAGACAAGGTGATCACCATCGTGCACCGTTCCGATGGTTCCGGAACCACCTACAACTTCACGAAACATCTGGAAGCCATCAACCCTGAGTGGAAAAAGGATGTTGGTGCAGACAAGTCGGTCAAATGGCCAACCGGTGTTGGAGCAAAAGGCAACGAAGGTGTCGCTGCTCAGCTCAATCAGATCGAAGGGGGGCTCGGCTATGTGGAGCTGGCCTATGTGAAGGGTGATCTCCAGGCCGCTGCAGTGCAGAACGCTTCTGGTGAACAAGTGAAGCCCAGCAATGCCACGGCCAGCGAAGCATTGGGTTCCATTGACCTCGGCCCCGATCTGATCGGCAGCAATCCCAATCCCGAGGGGGGCTATCCGATCGTCACCTTCACCTGGGTGCTGGCTTACGAAACAGGGAACGGTGACAAAACAGCTGCCCTGAAGAAAACGTTTGAGTTCATGCTCTCGGAAGAAGCCCAGTCGAAGGCTCCCGAACTGGGTTACGTCTCGCTGCCGGCTGAAGTTGTCACCAAGGCCAAGGCCGCCGTGGAGAAAGTGTCCGACTAAGGGACTTTCGGTTTCGAATCCACCCACAAAAAAAGGGCCCAGTGGGCCCTTTTTCATTGATCCGAGAGTCAGAACATCACTTGGTTTCCGTGAACTCAGCGTCGATGACGTCATCTGAGGCACCGCCGCCAGTTGCTCCAGAGGAAGCACCATTGCCATTGGCGCCGGCATCCGCACCGGGAGCCGCTCCACCAGCCTGGGCTCCCTCCTGCTGATAAACGGACGCTCCAAGGGTGTAGAGCTCCTGCTGCAGCTCATCCTTGAGCGTCTTCATGGAGTCGTAGTTCTCTTCCTTTGTCGCCTCCTGAAGTTTGACGCGCTTGTCCTCGACCTTGGTCTTGGCATCGGCATCAACCTTGTCGCCCAGCTCACCGAGCTGCTTCTCAGCCTGATAAACGAGGGTTTCACACTCATTCTTCAGATCGATGCGCTCACGCTTCTCCTTGTCGGCGCTGGCGTTGGATTCCGCATCCTTCACCATCTTGTCGACTTCACTGTCACTGAGGGTTGAAGCTCCGGTGATCGAAATCGACTGTTCCTTGCCGCTGCCCTTGTCCTTGGCGGTGACACTGAGGATGCCGTTGGCGTCGATGTCGAAGGTCACCTCGATCTGGGGAACACCACGGGGAGCCGGTGGAATGCCATCCAGTCGGAAGGTTCCCAGCGACTTGTTGTCAGACGCCATCTCACGCTCGCCCTGGAGCACGTGAATCTCCACGTTGGTCTGACCATCCAC
>NYUU01000007.1 GCA_002684175.1 Synechococcus sp. CPC35 | reverse complement strand
TTCCTCGGCAAAAGAAGTCATCAAACCCGAGCAATTCTAACGCATAAAAAAATCGAAGACGACATCTTTCAAGGCATGACCAATCAATCAACCAAGATTAATCATCATAATCGCTCGCAAGATTTTACTCATTGACAACAGATCAAAGCAAGATCCTATCGACTCGATAATACAAAGAACCATCCAAACGATGGTATTCATTCTCTTCAACGCTCCAGATCGCTAGCGCCCAACAGAGCCCTACCTGAGTGGGATACTTAATGATGCAAAAGAGTAAAAGAGGCACTGGTTGAAGGTTCTGGACCAGCGATTCGGCAGCTGTGCGGACATGCGAAAGCTGTTCAGCCCAGTCTCACCCGGTATGGCCATCGTTCAGCTCAGCAAAGGTCCACTAAAGGGGCACCTGCAAAGCCACAGCCTCGGCGCCTTCAGGGCCACGCTGCTGGAGACCAACCAGGCACTGTTTCTTGCTGGAAAACGAACTCCGGGGCTCTGCACCATGGCATTGGTCATGAATGCCGCAAGACCAGCCACTGGTATCTGCGCACAGGGGCATGCAATGCCTTGGCCAGGTCTGATGGGGTACAACCTCGGGCTGAACGATTTTGATCTGCGTTTACCCAGGGGTAGCCGTGTGGCGACACTGATCATTCGCAAAGACCACCTACTGGAGCGCTTGCAGAGTGACTCCAATCGAGGGTTGGGCTTGCAACGCTTAAATAACACAAACCTGCTTGAGCTAAACGACACGAACAACAGCACTTTATTCAAGCAATTAGAGGCACTATTTAGCAGCAACAACACGAAGCAACAGCCAGACGATGGGGATCAAATATTTGAAACAATGAGGGCTGCACTTGAAGACGAAACATCATCAGCCCTGCCTGTTAGAAAACGCGAGAACCGTCATACAGCAGCAATTGAACTTCTACATTGGTGTATCAAACATCCTGATGTGAGTGCAAAGACGGACCACTTAAGCCAGTTGCTATTTCAATCAAGAACGTCACTATTTAAAGGGTGCCAGGAACATTTCGGACAAACCCCAAAAGAGCTGCAACGATCGATCCGTTTAGATTTGGTTCGGCAGCTACTCCTGAATCCAGAGCAATGCAGAACATTATGCCTAAATGGCGTCGGGGCGATTGCTGCACATCTGGGATTCAGCAGTCGCAGCCACTTCGCCAAACGCTATGAACAGCAATACCAAGAGCTACCAACGGAGACAATAAGACATGCGAAAAACTCTTAAAGAACGTATCCCATATTATCCAATAGCCGAAACACTTCTTGGCCATTCTAAATCTTGCAAATATCATTATTTCAAGAAAAACTTTTATTGAACGGATGAACTTCATACAGAGCGCGAAAGGACGCACAGAAAAACTCAGTAGAAGAGTTAAAACAGCCCCCAACACGTCTCAGCCGCCCCCACCGAATCCTTTGATTGATCGAGGCCGGGCTTGGTTGAGTTCGCGCAGGGAATCGATTTTCTAGGGAGCCCAGATCCTATGCCTTCAAATGAAAGCCTCTTCATCCTTATCGGCAATAGGAGGGGGGAGGCATACTGCCAACGAAGCGGCAGCAACATCCAGCTAGATCATCTCAATCAAGTCAGCGGTAAATTGCGCTGAATTGAATTGCGCTGAATTCCTGATCACAGCAACCAAACCTCCAAAATCGCCTAATCCAGGCTCAACACCGTTCTGGTTAAAAAGAACAAAACCATCCTTTTTGTTCACCTTAAAAACAAAGTCAATGTCACTCTTCTGGAAATTCCTGAACATCTTTTTGTTTTTTGCAATCCCAAAAACCGCCTCGGGATCAAGGCCAAAATCCTTAGCCCGAATCTCCAGCTGATCAGAACGTAGATCAAAATCATTAATGATCTGAGCGCCTTTCTTTTTATAGACATCACGAGCTGATAAACGAAAGACATTTCCAGTCAGCTCATCGGCCGGAAGCGAATCGACAGGTGGTGAAACGTCAGAAGGTTTTGTGTCGCCAACATTTTTGAATCTGACATCAACCTTCCTTCGAGCCGTATTCCCTAAACTGTCTTCTGCTTTCACATAAAAGGTAAACTTCGAGTCATCACCATAGGGAACACCATCTCTCAAGCCAATATGTCCCATACTCCTGTCCAGCATAATAAATTTATTCGAATCACCTTGTTGATTATCAAGAGAAAATGTGACCGTAGAACCATCAGCATCTTTGGCCTTTGCCTGATAGATAGTCTGGCCGTCCTCTAACCGACCCTTCACCTTTGCCCTGCCGCTAGATGTAAACCTTGGAGGATCGTCATCAACATTATTGACCTCAAAACTCACTTGCTTACTCGAAGAATTCCCGGCTTGATCAAGGGCCGTTAGAACAAAAGATCGAGCCTGATCAGAATCCTCATGATCGGGATTCAGTCGAAATCTCACATCACCTGAAAGGTTATCAACCGAAAATTTATCATTATCGAGAATAGAATACGTCACAGGCGATTCGTCATCAGACGTGGCCGTGTAAATCACCTGATTGTCTCCACTATTTTCATCCAGAGCCAGTGCCACATCAGCCGATGTGATGCGGGGTGAACGCGTATCCACGGTGAACGCCAATGGCTCCGAGTCAACGGACTGATTCCCAGCTCGGTCAGTGGCACGAACCGTCAACTGATGCACGCCATCCTTAAGTTTGAGCACCTTGTCCTTGAAACTCCATTGGCCCGAATTGTCAGCACTCACAGAACCGATCAGATCACCATCCAGAGACAGATCAACGTTGGAGTACATCTCAGCCGTGCCCTTAAAAGCAGGTGATGGGATGTTGATTAATTGCTCTGAAGTCGTCGTATCAGCGTTGAGCCTACGAATCAGTTCCGGCGTTACAGGTTGCACAGGTGGATTCGTATCTGGCTGCACTTTGATGATGTAAGGAACATCAATGGTTTGTGAATCTCCCTTAGAATCCTCGACACGAAAAACGACGGAATGAATGCCAAGATCAGCGGTGTTCGGAGTTCCTTCCAGGTCTCCACTTGACGTCACCTTCAACCAGTCAGGTCCATCCTCAATCGAAAAGCTGAGAGGGTCTCCGTCAGCATCAAAGGCAAGATCTGCAATCGAGGAGGCATAGGTCTCTTGTACATAGGCACTATCCAATTCCCAGCTGGTTGATTTCCAGGCAGGAGGCTGATTGACGGTTCGCTTTCGAACGACACGAAATCCCCAGTCACCCCCCTGATCCGACGCTGCTCTCGGCTTGCCGGGAGAGAATGAACTCATGGAGTTGCGGTTCACAGGGTGCAGGAAGCTGCCACCCTTGCGAAGACGACCTTGTTGGCCATTGGAAAATTCAGAAATATCTTCAAGCCATTCCCAGGCATTACCAGCCTGGTCGTAAGTGCCATGGGGGCTGGGATGGTCGAAGCTACCGACTGGAGCGAGGCCTGCAAAAGAAGATCCTTCGATATTGGCTTGGTCAACACCGATGGAATCACTCTGCGTTGGGTAGGCATAAAGGTTTGGATCTGACGAAGAGGAATACAAAGCAGCCTTGAGCCATTCCGCATGACTGGGAAGCGCATAGGCGCCTTCATCAAACNCATNCTGATTGCGTAGNATNGNTTCTGTTTTGTTGTACTCCTGCCTGGGCTTCATCGTGTAANCACCCTTCTCTGTATTGCCCGTCGACAGCCAATTCACATACCGTGCNGCATCCCAGAAACTGACATANGTNACNGGATNATTNNCCAATTCAGGAACAACAGAATAGGAATAATCNCCNGAAGAGCCCTCGCGANTGATGCCACCTAAACCTTGATCANGATCCGTCTGACCCATTTTCAANTCATAAAGGANNTAATCATCNACGGACGCAACNGANTTCAAAAATTGTGCATATTGAGCATTNGTAACTTCATANGTACCGATATAAAAATCATAATCTGGNANCAATGATTCAGACACAGGATCNCTCGGCAGTGGTTCTCCGGAAAGAGAACGAACCAGAACACTTGGCATCACGGGCAAAGCTTNAGCCACCTGGAACGACCAGAGATCACCNTCGATAACGGAACCATCCTGGTGTTCCGTATCAACNCGCCAGTAATACGTGCGNCTGGGNATCAAATCCTCAGNTGGTGTAAAAATATTNCTNNCTTGNGAACTGGCCANCGTGAGGTTGCTTGAATCCTCACCAAAGTAGATATGNTTCAGCGCAACATCCTGCCCTTCAAGCCACATCAAATCNGCGTCTGGCTTGACGGTCGTTGATCCATCTGGAGCAATCGGCGTCCTCGCCTTNTCAGTCCGATGACCTGGTATCCAGTAGTGATCAGCNCCAAATTCATAGGCNCCNCTGTCGGGTGCATCACCNTGNTAGCCNTCAGTCACACCAGNAATATGAGCACCAAAATCAATCAGAGCCGAGCCTGATTTAGGCCGAAAATCGAGATTTTCCGCATCTCGCAGCTCTTCCTTAACCAAGGTTGAGCGAATGTTTTGATACTGGCCGGAGATGGACACAAAAGAATTACCAAAAGCTTGTTCAGGTGAGTGAACACCAAACGGCTCAGGCATTCGATCAAAGGCATTATTCAAAATTTTGGAGTTGACATGACCTAAACGTCGATCTTTATCTTTGCCATCAACCTGNGGCCTATATCGACACTCCCAGTCCAGGCAACCAGGAGTGGAATCCCGNTAACCATAAAACTTNCCTCGATCAGCACTNAGATCGTAGGAAAAATTGGAAACCAAAGTNTTATTCATAATTTTATGCTGATCGCCCTTGATTCTCATTCCACGGCGAGTTTGCCTTGAAACATTGTGATGAGCAGTGCCACGAATGCCTGCTGGGCTTCCATCAAATCGGATGCCATTACGCCCAGGNGCATCATGAATCCAGTTATGGGCAATAACAGCTCCTTCTTGAGACGATGCTGGAACCTGAATACCNGAGATATCNCCATCTCCGTGAAATGAATGGATATGGTTGTATCGCCAAACNGGAGANNCTCCTAATTTTCCTGCACCACCNAAGCCAAAGGTGTGAAATGTATTTCTCTCAACATTCATACGATGAGAACNAGAGACCCTCAGAGCACCTCGATCTCGCCCGTTGTGCANATAACTATTGTTCAACTCCAAGCCAGGAGCTGCNGCACGAAGGAAATGNCTGATCGCGTTGGCAAATTCGGAATTGGTAAANCTGATGTTGGAATCGGGAACACGATCCAATTCCGGCCGTCCTTTCAAACTAACGGCACTNATCCGATTATCATAGGTAGGACGTCNTCCATCCTTCAACATNCGACCATCATAGGTNGGATATANAAAACGCATCTGATCAAAATTCAAATNCNTCGATCCATCAAGATCGAAAATTCCTGTATGCAGTGTGATCCCCTTNAAATTCAGGAATGATGAGTTNTCAATCTCCAATAATGAGTGATAATCAGCACCTGGNTGTTGNTCGGGATCAGGGATATAGGAGGTTGAGCGATCCCANGAGCGTGCCTGCANATCACTGAGGTTGGGATNCTGTTCATCAGCCAACCAGACATAAAGGTCTCCNGATTCTTTGTCGTAATGCCATTCCTGCGGACGATCCAGNAGGCCCAAATGGCCCTCCAGATGGAAATGAAACTGCTTGGTTCCCTGAACAGGCCCGTTCTTTGTCGGCCAGATATCTTCAGGCTCAACGGTACCNTCGTTGCCACTGNTCCAGTTGAAATTCTTCAGGGCATTCTGCGAGGAGCTGCGGAGCCAGAGTTCAAAGTTTGCATCAACATCAAATGATGATTGTCCAGCANTGTGNTCAACAATCTCNCCAGACTGAGTCAGNCCAAAACTCTTGTGTGGAACCACCATGGCCCCTNCCACACTGAAGTCCAAATCGGACAAACTCTGATGACTGTCATGGGTGACATACTCATCAGGCTTACCTGGATCCACAAGAGCCAAGGCTCGAGTTCCTTCGATATCCCAATAGCTATCGGGCGTAGCATTTCGGCGATCGGANTCATCAAGCCGATCCCATTCCTTATCAATATTCGGCCAGCGGGCCGCTGTTAACATCTGGCCGTCAAGATAAAGCTGCGAAATATCAAAACTCAGATTCGTNTTCCAGATGTTGTCGTCATGGGGCTCCCAGAGGGTCGTGATCGGCTCGGCTCCGGTAAGTACAACATCCTCGTTCTGATAATTCTCAAACGTGATTGGCGCNTCTTTACGGCCATTCAAATCCTTAATNCTGAGTCGTTCCCGATAAGTTCCCCCTCGAATGGAAACAACATCACCGGGNTTGGCCTGATCAATNGCGTGTTGAATGGTTCTGAAAGGGGCCAGCAAACTGCCTGGGTTGGCATCACTTCCATCGTTGGANACGAANACAACGCCGTCTGTCGGCGNGAACGCATCAGCAGACAGGCTCAATGTGGCTGATGCAGACGCGGCTGANGTGAATGCAGGAGACAGACCATCCACCACAAGATCAAGAGTTCCTGTCGTCGAACGTTNCTCTCCATCNGNATTCAGCTCCTGGGCNGTGATGGAATAGCGACCATCGAGAAGTGCTTTCTCATCAGAAAGCGTCAACTGCCATTCACCNTCTTCATCGACGGGTGCGGAACCGAGGAACGTTGTCTCTGAAGTCGACTCTGCAAACAACTCAATCCTCGAGCCGGGAGTCGCCATCCCGAACAATCGAGGGGTTCGGTCATGGGTGACGGCATCGCGATCCGAGCTGCCTGTATCCGATGCCGCATCAAGACGAAGTGCTGAAGTCAGCTCCGAGTCCGGGCTGATCTCAGGTTGCTCGAGCAACGCATCCTCACCGGACAACGTCTGATCCGACTCGGCAACCAGACCATCAGCTGCTGGAGTTTCAACGGTCAGTGCAACAACAACATCGAGTGAACTGCTGTTGCCAGCAGCATCTGTCGCCACAACCTTGAACTGAAGACGATCAGGTATCGCAATCAACTCCTGTGCCGTTAGTCGAACCTCTCCAAGCCTGGGGTCAATCGACAACCCATCCAACAACGCGTCACCTGACGGCTCCAGGCTGTAAACAACCTCAGACAGATCCGCCGCTACAGCTGTGTAGATCAGCTGGCTGTCAGGACTTTGCCCACCGACCGAAGCCGCAGTGACGCCATCACCACTGTTGTTATCTCCCAGAATCGACGACTGAAAGCGGATGTCCCAACCAGCAAACAGGGCCTTGGATGCAGTCTTCCAACGACTTTTTCCAGTGGCGGTGCCGTCTAAGTCCACATCAAGAAGTCGAAACCGGCTGGGTTTACTGCCCCTTTGATGTCTCAAAAGAACCTGGAAACCGCCCTCTACATCAACAGCACGAACAGCATCCCAGTGCTTTGAACTTTTGTTTGTTATGGCCTTTCCAGAGACATCCTTCAAAGGAATGAATCCATCATCTGTGACCATCCGGTAGCCAGTACCGCCATCGAGAAACCCGTCAGCATCAGCATCCTTTTCCTCCCCGATAACACCATCGACTTGGATGACATCACCAAAATAATTTTCCCAGCCCTTGCTCAGGGCAAAGCCTTGGTTGCGCCATTTTGATTTGCCGTTGATTCGACCCGCTGAATTGACATCGAAGATGCTGAATAAACCTTTCTTGGTCGCTTTCCCCTGAACGAGAACTTGAAATCCATCTCCATCCTTGATGGCTCGCATTGGATTCCAGCGTCTGGAAGCATCAGAAAAACGTCTCCCTTTCCAATTTCGGAGAAAAAGCTGCTGTCCCTCAGACACAAAAGCATAAAATTTAGTGTGATCAACAAACCCGTCACTATCCCTATCCATGCCCGAAACGCTATTGAGATGACCAGCAGGCATGGGGTTAGACAAGCTTTTTTTTGAATCATCAACGAGACCGTCTATGTTCTTATCGCGAGAGGAGCGCTTGCTCTGACTGGCCACGGACTCAGGGCATGTATTCAATATTACATTGTGCTGGCCTCGCAGCAGCTTGTCAGCGTTACGTTGAGCCCAAACGTACGAACTTACTAAGGCGACTGGCTCAGTACACCCTCAAGGCTGTAGACATTGAAAAAACAGCAGCAACAGTACGACGATCCACAGCCAGAACGACACCACGAATGGTTGCGCTGACAGTGGACTCCTGGGAGGAGGGAACCGAGGGAAACATGAGCTTCTCTGCCACCCAGACCGAATACTTCGACGTGGTCGGAGATGGATATGCCGGCTGTGAAGTAACTATCAGCGACACTCGACTGGGGACAATTCGAGCTTTAGGACTTCTTTTGAATCCAAAGTTTGACCTCTTCAGAATTCTAACTGTAGAAACCATTCAATTCGATAGAAAGCTACAGATTCTTGGATATCATCTGATAACAAGAAAGAACCATCGTGTAATTCGATGACGTCCACCCTCTTCAACAATGCGCTGCATTTTGATGGGTCGGGTGGCGCCTATTTGAAGCGTACGAATACAGCGGTCGATCACTCACCGTTATCACGAACATTCAGTCCGCCAAGCAGCGTGACTGACGGGAAGACTGGCAGCAATAGCCAGCCGTGGGCGTCGAGCATTATTTTCAATATTCAGTCGATAGACGCAACCAATAACTCGGTACTTTGGCGAAAAAGAGGAGGTGGAGTTGATCACGTCACATTAAAGCTAGATACGTCAGGCAAGCTTATTTTTACGCTTGGCCGCCTTGGTGACGGCAACTACATAAAATTCACATCAGCAAACAGCCTGGCAACAGATCAGTGGACTGCCTTATACATCGATTACAACGGCGGAAGGACAAGAGAAACAGATAATTACAGCAGTCGCTTTAGGATCAAAAGCATTGATCTTTCAAATGGAACCGCAACAGATCTAACAGCCTCAGGCACGTGGGAAGCCTTTGGAGACGGAAGCCGAAATAACGTCACAGGCTCACTGTTGCTAGGAGCAAATAGTTCCGGCAATAATAATTTTTCAGGAGACATTGCAGCATTTGCGATTTCGACTCTGAAGACGAATACAACTCTTCCTGACGACACAGAGGTCGACAAGTTCGTCAGAGATCCCAAAACATGGCTATCAGACTACAAAATTGGCAACAAATTTAGATATCCGTCCCAAGACTTTAATCAGGCACATACAAATTTCGCTATGGATAGTGCTGGTGCTGCCACCACAGCATCGGCCGCAGCAACTCAAATCTATCTCTTTGGCGATGGCATGCCTCTTGGTGGAGGCAGGAGTGATAGCTACGCCGACATGAAAATCAGAAATAGAGTTTATCCAGGATATTCAAATGTTGAACTGATCAAGGGGAGTGGGACAAATTTCAGCTCTGGATCATTCACATCAATCTCTACGCCACTGAGCCCATCCATTACATCAGTCAGCTCGTCAACAGCCAACGGCTCCTATGGAGTCGGCGATGTGATCACCATCGACGCTGTCTTTTCAGCGGCCGTGAATGTCGTCACAACTGGAGGATCACCAACATTAGAGATTGAAACTGGTGATACAGATCGCACAGCAAGTTATTCCTCAGGATCTGGCACGACGACCCTCAACTTCACATACACCGTGCAGGAGGGGGACAATTCCAATGATCTTGACCTCACAGGAACTTCAGCACTCGCACTCAACGGCGGCACCATAAAAGCCAGTACCGGTGCAGCCAATAACGCAAATCTCACTTTAGCTTCGCCGGGAGCTGCAAATTCACTGGGAGATAACAAAGCACTTGTCATCGACGGCTCCGCGCCCACCATCGCCATCGCCGATGACGACGCTGATGACTCCTTAAGTATTGGCGATACATCCACCCTCACCTTCACCCTCTCAGAAGCCTCCACCGATTTCATCGAGTCCGATGTCTCCGTTTCCGGTGGTGCACTCTCCAACTGGACCGCCGTCTCATCCACCTCCTAC
>NYUU01000006.1 GCA_002684175.1 Synechococcus sp. CPC35 | reverse complement strand
CTGCCAAACCGATGAAACTTGTTTCGACCGGAATTGATGCCACCGCTGATGCGGCAGATTCCGGCCTTGCATCGGCCACCTTTCCTGCCGTTCACCTGAGTCGACAATCCACGCTTGCCATCAGTGGCGCGAATCTCGGCATAGGCCTCAGGCAAAAACAGAACACTGCTTCCGATCAGTACGCCCGATCCAGCAAGCAAAAGCGCAAATGATCGAGGCAAAGTCATCAAGAACGGAGAGCCTGCTTCGATTCATTGGGATTTCAAACGGTAAGCGCAGAACCCAGTCCAGGCTTGAGACTTGAAAGACTCACTTGAGGCAAGGGTTGATCCTTGGCTCGATCGCCAGCAAACCCATCCAGAGGCACTCAATCTGCGACCAAGTCAAGAACAGTCATCCGGCAACAAGCAGAACAACCTGACTCGTTTCAAGATCGCCAGGAACTGATCTTGATGCAGGCCGTAAGCCCCCATGTTGCTCCTGGCTCAACTGGTCGAACCTCCGCTTCAACCTGGGCCAATCCGCCTGCCGAATCAACCGGCACTCGAGCGCCAACAGCGTGACACCACACCGGAGTTCCCGGTCATTGAGCCTGGGCCCAAGCCAACGGACATCAACATTCCAGTCGAGACGTCAGCTCCCGATGCGGGCAATCGCCAGCCGCTGGACTGGCGGCCAACCGTGAAGGGGAACAGCCCCTATTCACCGAGTGCACTGACAACCCTTCTCGATGACTGCCGGAAACAAAACGCTGCCGACACTCTGAACGCCTGTGCCGCTGCCCTCACCGCATGGTTGATCCGCGATGGATATATCAACAGCCGCGTCTACATCCTGTCTGAACCATCACCCGGCACCCTTGAAATAACCCTCGGCACCATCGCCGAACTGAGAATCAGCAGTGATGATCCTGGCCTGAAAACCCGCGCGGAACAACAGCTCTCTCCTCTGATCGGCACCACTCTCCATCTCCCAACACTGGAGAAGGCCCTGGTCGAGGTTCGTCGCAACGGTGTCGGCCAGATCAAAGGGAATATGGGCCGACTGGGAAGTGACCCAACCAAGGCGGTGGTCAGTCTGTTCGTCGCGCCCTCCCCTCCCTCACCGCTGCAGGGCGATCTGAGTGTTGGCAACAACGGAAACTCTGGGAGTGGCGAATGGCGCAGCCTCGCGACACTGCTCCAGAACGACCTGATCGTTCGCGGTGACACGGCTCTGCTGTTCCTTGAACTGGATGCAGACGGACAGCTGGAAGTGGGCACCGGAGTGATCTCCAGCAGCTACACGGTCCCACTCAGCGACGACTGGTCCCTGACAGGGTCCGTCGGCTACAGCTATCGCCGTTTCGTTGAGCTGCCACGGCCGGCATACAACTACAGCTTCAGAACCTTTCAGGGGCTCGTCCAGCTGGAAACGGCCCTGCACAAAAGCGCCAATCTGAGCTGGAGCGCCTTCACCGGCATCAGTGTCAATCGCACCAACAGTTATGAATCCGGTCAACGGCCTCGTGTCCCGCTGATTGCAGGCGGCTCGAGTTTCAGCGAAACCGACAACAGCTGGGACAACTGGACTCGCAGCGGGTTTTTGAAACTGGGGACCAACCTTTCCGGCTACAGCGGAAGTGCCTTCTGGAACACCAACGTCTACCTGATGCAGGGAATCGCTGGGATCACGCCGAACCAGCACCTGGATAATCTGAACCTGATGGGAATCAACCCCGGCCAGGCACGAGCCATCGGTGGATTGGCCGATCTCTCTTGGAGCCTTTCAACAACAAAAACCATCAATCTTCGAGCCGCCGGCCAGGTTGCTTTCAACCCGCTGCCGGGGAGCATGGGTTTCAACCTTGGCAGTGATGTGGGCATTCGTGGACTGCCCGGCAGCGTGGTGAGCGGCGACAGCGGTTGGCTGGGGACCGCGGAGCTGGTCTGGACCTTATGGGAACAGGACAGGCAACGCTTCGACATCATCCCGTTCATCGGCGCGGGAGGGGTTCGCACAAACATCGACGATGTTTTGTTCAGCGATACGCTCGGTGCGGGTGGTCTGATCGGACGATTCCGCTCCGGCCGATGGGTTCTGGAACTCGGATGGGTGGACAGCTTCGACACAGACGATGCACCAGGCATCTGGAACAACTGGGTCCTGGGCAATGGCTTGTACAGCCAGGTCCGTTACAGCTTTTAGTCGAAACTGATGTCTCTGTGCACCCGGCATGCAACTTGATCGACCTGGGGCAGAGCTGATAGAGATGAAGCATTCCGGATCACTCCGGCGATGAAGAAACGACACCCGTGGATCCTGCCGGTCCGGCGACGACTCAACCAGATCGTGCCGATGATCGCCGGGGTTCTGCTTCTGTGGTCGTTTAAAGCCAGCGGTCTCGCCCAGACCGTCGACCTGATCATCTACGACCTTGTGGTCACCCATCGACCAGCGGCCCTGGGCAGTGAGCAACCGATCACGCTGATCGGGATTGAGGAAGGCGATATCAGGCAATTCGGCTGGCCGATCGACGATGCTCTTTTCTGCCGGGCTTTCGATCGGCTGAAAGCTGCCGGCGTTGCCGCCATCGGCTTCGACATCTACAGGGACAAAGGCGTCGGTGAAAACCAGCAGTGTCTGAAGGATCGCTTTCGGGAAGACCCGAAGCTTGTCTCGATTTTCAACGTGGCCGCTGAAATCGATGCTGTGCCGGAGACTCCCAGGTATCGCCAGTCCTACAACGATCTGAGCCTCGACAGCGACGGCGTCCTGCGCAGAGATCTGGTCCATGTGTCTGAACAGGATGAGAGAACCGTCTCCTTCCCGATGCGTGTGATGGAAGTGGCCCTGGAAGACACAAGTCTTCGCCTGGCCTTTGAACGGGGAGATTACGCCGATGCCTGGCTCGATCAAGGCAGTGGCGGTTATCAGAATGAATCCGAAGCTGGCCTGGGAATGCAGCGTCTGCTGTTGTTCAGACAGCCCGGTAGTTATCGACAATTCTCCTTATCACAGCTCCTGGAAGGAGAGGTTCCGGCAGAACACCTCTCCAACCAGATTGTGTTGATCGGAAGTACAGCTCCTTCTCTTCGGGATCTGTTCGNAGTNCCCCANAGCCGTTTCCACAAGGGNCAGGANCTGTTCCAGATCNCNGGGATCGAAATTCACGCCAATCGAATTTCAGCACTGCTCGATCTCCGGAAAGATGNTGTTTTCACCGGCTGGACCATGCCGGCTGATGGCAACACCCTCNTGCTTGTCNTCTGTGGAAGTCTCGGCCTGCTTCTGGGGGANAAGGTGCCGAACCTGCGTCGCAGCATTCTGATCGTGTCCTTTCTGACCATCGGTCTTGGGACTGTGCTGGTGACGCTGCTCGTCAATCAGATCTGGATCGGAATCGCCATGCCGCTGGTGGGAATGATCAGCATGAGTGGAACAGCCTGGTTGCGCCGTGGAGCGGCCAGTCAGCTGCATTCACAACAGATTCGCCGCCTGCTTGGCCAGACCACTTCACCCGCGGTGGCCCAGCAGCTGTGGGAAAAACGCGAAGAACTGCTCAGTGACGGACGCTTCGAAGGGCGCCAGCTGCCGGTCACTGTGCTCTTTCTCGACACTGCATCCTTCACATCCGTTTCAGAGCGGCTGAATCCCAAAGAACTGCTGGAATGGCTGAACCGAGGCATGGCGATCTGCGTGCAGGCGGTGACGGACCACGGTGGGATGGTGAACAAATTCACAGGGGATGGAATGCTCGCGGTCTTCGGTGTCCCGGTTCCCCGTCAACCCGGCACTGAGGCCTCCGAAGCGATCGCCGCAGCCAGGGAAATCCATGCCGGACTCCAACGGTTGAACGTGGAACTGCACAGGGAAAGCAAACCGGCGATGCGCATGCGCATTGGCCTCACCTCCGGGGAGGTGCTGGCCGGGTCGATCGGCAGTGCTGAACGAATGGAGTACGCAATCATCGGGGATACGGTGAACTGCGCCGCCCGTCTGGAGAGTCTCAGCAAAGACAGTCATCGCAGCGTCTTGCGCGTTTTGCTCTGCGCTCAAACCCTGGATCTTCTTGACGATGCTGCCCGAAGAGATCTACTGGTTGAAAACTGGGGACTGGTTCAGGTGAAGGGGCGCGATCAGTCCCTGCAGGTGTTTGAACTCAGGCTGGACAACGAACTGGAAGGGAAGCCGGCCAGTCCTCTGTGACCAGATCATCCAGTCCAAATCCAGCCAGAGTCGCAAGTGTGGGAACGCTTTCGCCGCAGCTTGCCCGCAGACTCCGCAGAATCGTCTGAACACTTGAATCTGAGGCGGTGGCGGAGGGCAGCAACAAGCTCAACGCCGGCGGGAATGTTGTCTCAATGAAGTTCAGAGGATCGGCACTCGCCGCCACGTCTCCTCCTGACTTACACACATAGCTGGACTCCCACTCCGTCACGGTGCGCAGCGGCGGAATGCGTAGCAGGGTCAGACCGGCGGCGGAGGGGGGAAGCGTGCGCGTCGACAGTTCCCCGTTCTTCGCGCGAAAGGTGAGTTTCAACGGAGCGGGCCGCACCGCTGGACCGAGCACAACAGCCAGGTCTGCGGAAGTCGCCGGGGCATAAACAGAACTCTCTGGAACGAGATGAAGCACGACCCTTGAGGAACATTCTCCCCGGGTGCCACCTCCCACACGCCGCCCGGGGAAGGAGCTGCGTGGATTGGGCTGGGCCTTTGCTTGTCGCGGAACAATCCCAGGGGAAAGAAAGGCACCGGCAAAGATCACCAGACCGCAGAGACGTGCCCGTGATGCACCGTTGTTCATGGCGAGGAGATCACGCAGCAATTCCAGCCTGCCACTGAAATCACAGCTTTCGATGCATGGGGAATGAGGGCTTCAAAGAGAGCAGAAATCAATCCCCCTTGAGCTTCTTGCTCAGAATCTGATTCGCAAGCTTCGGGTCTGCCTTCCCTCCTGTCTTCTTCATCAACTGGCCCACAAAAAATCCCTGCAATTTCGTCTTACCCCCCCGATACGCTTCCACCTCCCCGGGATGCGCCGCCAGCAGCTCTTCCACAATCGCCTCGATCGCCCCTGGATCACTGATCATCCCCAGGCCGCGCTCCTCCACCAGCGCCTTGGCTGATCCCCCTTTCTCCAGCAACTCCGGCAAAATCTCCTTGCCGATCTTCCCGCTGATCGTCCCTCCCTCGATCAGCCCCACCAGCTCCGACAGCTGCTCCGGACGCAACGCCAAGTCCCCATAATTCAGCCGCTTGCTGTTCACATACGCCGCGACATCACCGGTAATCCAGTTCGCCGTCAGCTTCGCGTCCACACCCGAGGCCACCGCCGCTTCGAAATAATCCGCCATCGCACGCTCATCGGTCAGCACACGGGCGTCGTACTGCGACAGACCCAGACCTTCCGCATAGCGGTGCCGTTTGACCGCTGGCAGTTCCGGCAGTTCCGCACGCCAGGCTTCACGCTGATCAGCGCTCACCTCGATCGGCCCCAGATCCGGATCCGGAAAATACCGGTAATCGCTCGCTCCCTCCTTGCTCCGCATGCTCTTGGTCAGCTGCTTTCCCTCATCCCACAGCCGCGTCTCCTGCACGATCGGCTCACCGCTCTCGTAAGCCTTCACCTGACGTTTGATCTCGTACTCACAGGCCCGCTGAATCGCTGAAAACGAATTCATGTTCTTGATCTCCACCTTCGTTCCAAACGGCGCATCCGGCCCGCGGCGCACCGAGATGTTCACGTCGCAGCGCAGGGAACCCTCCTGCATGTTCCCGTCACTCACACCCAGATAACGCATGATCCGCCGGATCTCTGAGGCGTATTCCGCTGCCTCGCGGCCCGTCCGCAGATCCGGCTTGCTCACGATCTCCGCCAGCGCCACTCCGGCACGGTTGTAATCCACCAGCGAATGCGTCGAACCCGCCAGACCATCACTCCCGGCGTGCACAAGCTTGCCGGCGTCCTCCTCCATATGCAGACGCTCGATCCCGATCGTCTTCAGGTACGTCTCCTTTCCCTTCTCCGCNACCTCAACCTCGATCCAGCCCTCTTCCGCGATCGGTTNGTCGTACTGGGAAATCTGATAGTTCTTCGGNANATCCGGATNGAAATACTGCTTCCGGTCAAACTTGCTCCGCTCCGNAATGCTCAGATTCAGCGCCAGCGCTGCCTTCACCGCATACTCNAGCACCTTCTGATTCAGCACTGGCAACGTGCCAGGCAAACCGCACACCACTGGATCGATATGCGTGTTCGGATCACTCCCATACGTCGTCGATGCTGTCGTGAAAATCTTGCTCTCCGTTCCCAGCTGGACGTGGGTCTCCAGTCCGATCACCGCCTCCCAAGCCAACTCGTTTCCTGCCTCCGCCATGGACACGCCGTATGAAGCACTNNANCGGATCCTATGGAACCAGACTCTTCCTCAGCAGGATGGANACATTCAGATCGATGCCATGGACATCTNCCAATCACGATCTGACCACAACAACAGCAGCAGCAGGCTGCTCATGCTCCTCAACACCCACTGGCATTCCCTNAAACCNGAAATCCTTCANCCNTCTCTCCATTCCGTCGTCATGACTCAGGGNCAGCCGGCGGACTCTCTGATGCTNGTCAGNNAGGGGNGACTGGCGGTGGAACTGAGCCAGAAAGGNCATCCCCCCAGAACNCTCGCTGTGGTGANGGAAGGAGCACTGCTGGGCGAGATGGCCTTTTTCGGGGAAGGTCNCCACAGCGCCAGCGTCAGAGTTCTCGAAGAGCCCACGGAACTGCTNCGGATTTCACGTCAGGCTCTGCGGAGTGCNGTTCTTTTCGATGCGGAACTGGCCGCGGAAATCNTGATGATCAGCGGNGAACGCTGCCGAGCCAACAACCGGTTGATCAATCTGCTGCTCGATGGCATCGAGGCNACCNCNGAAGGCAANCGCANCGACCTCGAACNCATCTGCCGCCTTCTCCGCGATGANCCCGACAGCATNGCCCTGGCCGCAGATCAGCTGGANAGCCTGCGGTCTGCGACATGTCCCTGAACCTGACGGCCAANACTGAACGATGACCTCCCTACCCANGGCGCAGACCCTGGTTCTGGGGGGTGGCTTNATGGGCCTGGCCATCGCGCATCAGCTGGCNCGGCGTGACGTCTCCGTCACCGTGCTCAGCCGGCGGCGCAGTGAAGCTGCNGGGTTTGTCGCTGCNGGAATGCTTGCTCCCCATGCCGAGGGACTCAGCGGACACCTGCTGGAACTNGGACANCTCAGTCTGNGNCGNGTNCCCGGNTGGGTGGACCAGATCGAANGCGACAGCAGNCTCTCCTGCGGGCTGCACCGCACCGGCATCGTGGTTCCNTTCCGCAGCGCGGAGGAACGTGATCAATATCCCACTGCAGGCTTTGGAGAGNTTCTCAACCACGAACGGNTGCATCAGGAGCTCCCCGGNCTGGCCCCCGGCTGGGNCGCTGGNCTGCTGTTCNCCCAGGACGGTCAGATCGACAACCGNCGCCAGCTCATGCGCGCCCTGGAACGTGCCTGCGTCAGTCGCGGAGTNCATTTTCAGGAAGGNGTGGAGGTNCTGGAACTCCTGCGCGACAACGGCCAGCTGCAGGGNGTNCGAACGCGCGACTCGGAAGGNACGTNTTCAACCCTNGACTGCCGCACCGCCGTGCTCTGCAGCGGTGCCTGGAGCGCACAGCTGCTGCCCGAACTGCCGGTGTTTCCAGTCAAAGGNCAGATGCTTTCGCTGCAGACTCCTCGCGGGGCTCTCAGACGGGTGATCTTNGGTCCNGGCACCTACATGGTTCCAAGGGAAGACGGCCTGGTGGTCGTGGGAGCGACCTCCGAGCGGGACGCCGGTTTCAACGAAGGCCTCACACCCCANGGCCAGACAACACTCAAGNAAGGCATTGCCGCGCTNNTTCCCGATGCGGTCAGCTGGCCNCCAATGGAACGCTGGTGGGGGTTCAGGCCCTGCACACCCGACGAAGGTCCACTCCTGGGCCCCGGCCCGATCAAGGGCGTGCTGCTCGCCTGCGGGCACCATCGCAATGGTGTGCTGATGGCCGGAGCCACCGCCGAGCTGATCGCGGATCTGGCCAGCGGCACAACACCGCAAAGCGATCTGGCAGCCCTGCTGCCGAGGTTCCGATGGAATCGCTGGGACTGAAAAACCTGTNNTTGCAATCCGTTGGTCCCGGNGCNAAAAAACCGCTAAGGATCNCTTANAGCGTTCGCTGCCAACCATCTGATGGACAGCGTTCAAAGCCATGCCGTCTTTCAGCGTTTTTGATCGCGCCAGTCCAGAGCTGGTCCAGTGGCTGAAGAACACTGGACACTCCTGTCAGGTTCCGGCTGCAACCACCGTGATCCAGGAAGGCGAGCGGCCTGATCACCTGGTGATCCTTCTGGATGGTCGCCTGATTGCCACCACCACCGACCAGAGGGCGCAACAGGAGCAGTTGGCGACCCTGACCAGCGGCAGCCTGGTGGGAGAAATGAGCTGGCTGGAACAACGGCCGGCGGTGGCCACGATCTCCGCAGCGGAAGAGTGCAGGCTGCTGCAACTGCAGCACGCGAGGCTTGATCAGCTCAGTGATGAGCACCCCCTGCTGGCGGCTGAGCTGCATCGGTTGATCGCCCAGAAACTGGCTGTTCAGATCAAGGAGCAGAACGCCTGGGCGCATCGACTGCAAAACGTGTCCAACCCAGTGGAGGCCTTGCGAAAGGTTTTGATTCTGTTCGCAAACCTGCAGGAACAGGATGTGCACTGGCTGGCTCGCCTTGGCCACGTCCAACGGCTGCAACCGCAGACGGTGCTGCTGAAACAGGGAGACGATGTTCCCAACCTCTATCTGCTGCTGAGCGGTGAAGCGGAGATCCTGCTCACGGTTTCAGGGAACACTCAATTGGTGGGCAGTTCCAGGAGAGGAGAACTCCTGGGGGAAATGTCCCTGCTCCTGGACGAACAACGNGGAGCGGCNGCNGCGGTTCAATCAGCACAGGGCATGGATCTGCTCACCATCAACCGCAGCTCCCTGCTGGCAGNACTGAAGCGGAACCCAGCCCTGGCATCCCGCTTCTATCGCGGCCTGGCCTGCATGCTTTCCCAGCGCAGCAGGGATCANTTGCTGAGCCATCAACGGGGCNCCACCAGCCAGCTGGCCGAGCAGNANGCGATCGATCGGCTNGAGCTGGATCAACTGGANGCGATCAGCCGGGCAGCCCGCCACTTCGACTGGCTTTGNCGTCACTGTCAGGCAGGAGGAGCGGCCAGCTCATGACCTGGGAATCCGGCAGCGAACATCCTTGGCCGAACAATCCCTTCCGCNTNGCNGAAGGCGACCTGCTGCTGGTCTCCCATGGCNGCCANGACTTCGGGCTNCTTCGCCTGGAACAGAACCGCATCTACCCNGGCCTGCCGGAGCTGNCNGANGGCANCATCCGCCTGACCCTGAAGGCAATCCAGACGAGCCGGATCGAGGTGAACCCCGCNGGTGANTCCCTGGCCAGCCTGCAATGGCTCGACGAACAGGTGAGCCGGGATCTNGGTCTGNCCCCTTCNGATGNTCCAAGCAGCNGACAGTTAGTACANAAACTGAACGCTCTGCACAGTCAGGCGGAACNGCGCCACCAGCGNCTGCTTGACGCCCATCAACCCCTGAANGCCCTCACGGANCAGACGCTGTTCCTGGAGATGGAACTGGGCAANAGCAANAGCNGTGGCGCAACNCTCGCTGATCCTGTGCTGCGCGCNCTGANNCTGATCTGCCAGGACAAGGGAACCCTGCAACCCCTGCCCNCCAAGCAGGTGGACACGAACCCACGCCGCCGCCTGGAACAATTNCTCGCCNGCACNGATCTGTTCAGCCGCGATGTGCTGATCGAGCCCNCGGATCTCCAACAGGACTGCGGCGACCTGATCGGCTTTCTGAATGAGGAGTCGGAAGNCCAGGCCGAGGTGGTGGTNCTTCAGTCCACAGCCAAGGGTTACCGAGCCTGGTTGCCGAGCCAGATGNCCNAGCCACTGCCGTTACCNCAATGCAGCCACTGGCTGAAGGAGCTGTCACCGCGGATGCTGAGCATCAGNCCCGCCTTCCGATCGAAGGATCTCAGCACANTCGGNTTGCTGCGTTTNGCCTACGGCGAACCGCGCNACACCACAGGNTTCATCATCGCCGGGCTGGTGTTGGGNGTCGTGATCGGTTTCCTGCTGGCCATCGGCCGGGANGTGGGGGCCGCCCGCTGGATCTTCGGCATGGGACTGACCGGTNTGCTGGCGGGAGGCTGCCTTGGAGTGCTGAGCGGTGGGTTCCGGCTGGGCGTCGGGGTGATGCTGATGTCGACCCTGCTCGCCCTGCTGACTCCCACNTTCAACACCGTGATCACCAACCAGGCCCTTCCGGATCGGGACCTGGGGNTGNTGCTGCAGATCAGCGTGATCCTCTTCGCNGCCGGGGTCGCTCGGGTCTGCTTCGAATGGGTTCAGAGCCGGGCCGTCCAGCTCAGCCAGCAAAGGGGAGCNTCCCGCTCCCAGCTGGCCGGTATGCACCGCCTGCTCCGACTNCCCGCGGACTTCTTCCGNCAGCGCAACGTGGGTGATCTGCAGCTNAGATTNGGTGCCCTGGAAGAACTTCGGGGAGAGATCCAGCANCTGCTGGAAGGAGGACTGCTGCGACTGGTGCTCACCAGCGTCTACATCCTGTTCATGCTGCGGATCAGCGTGAAGCTGACNGGCCTGGCCCTGTTGGTTGCAATCCTGATCCTGGTTCCCACTGCCCTGATCGGTCTGCAGTCCCGCCCCCTGCAACGCCACCAGGAGGAAGCCGAAGGCCAGGCCCAGAGTCGCAATCTGGAATTGATCGGTGCTGTGGCCAAGCTGCGCCTGGCCGGCGCCGAACATGCCGCGGCCCGCTGGTGGGGCAGGGAATACCAGAANATTGTNGACCTGGAAAATGCCCTCGACGCCAAGGAAGCGACGGCAACACTGCTCCAGACGGTGATGCCAAACCTCGGCACTCTTCTGGTTTACATCGTGATCACCCGTCTGATCGGGGAAGCCGCCAGCAGTCCCAGCCTCAANGCCCCGAATGTGGGCCAGCTGCTGGGCTTCTTCTCGGCATTCGGCACCTTNATCGGTGCCGCTGCNGGGTTNGCCGGACTGCTGATCGGTGCCTTCGACATGCCNGTGATCTATGAACGGGCACGGCCGATCCTGGAAACCCAGACGGAAACTGCCGATCAGAAAGACGATGCNGGCGTTCTGGAGGGGCGGATCAGGATCGATCGGGTGGACTACCGCTACGCACCTGAGCTGCCGCTGGTGCTCGACGGGGTGAGNCTGGAAGCCAGACCCGGNGAACACCTGGCCATNGTGGGNCCATCAGGATCNGGTAAATCCACCCTGGTGAGGCTCCTGCTGGGNTTTGCAACGCCTGAGAACGGGGACATCCGTTTTGATGGCCAGCCTCTCAACGGCCTGCGGCTCGACAGCGTTCGCCGCCAGATCGGCACGGTGCTGCAGACCAACACGCTGTTCAGCGGCACCCTGATGGAAGCGATCGCCGGAGGCAGTGTGATCGATGAGCAGGAGGCCTGGCACGCCGCCGAACTTGCCGGGCTGGCCGATGAAATCGGTGCAATGCCGATGGGTATGCAGACCATGATTTCCGAAGGTGGCGGAACCCTCTCCGGTGGCCAGCGTCAGCGGGTTGCCATCGCACGGGCTCTGGTGCGCCGACCCCGCATCCTGATTTTCGACGAGGCCACCAGTGCCCTCGATAACCACACCCAGGCCATCGTGACCAGAAGCCTCGACTCCCTCTCCATCACNCGCATCGTGATCGCNCATCGCCTCAGCACCATCCGTCAGGCCGATCAGATCGTGGTGCTGCANCAGGGNCAGGTCATGGAACAGGGCAACTGCGANACCTTGATGCAGAANCAGGGGCTGTTTTTCCGACTGATGCAGCGNCAGATCACATGAGCCTGTTTCGCAAAAACGCACTGGATGCTCTCTCCANTCCGGAGAAACTCGATCAACCGTTGCGCNTNCTGCGNCCTGGGCAGTGGATTCTGCTGCTGTCTCTGGCGGGGTTCTGCNTCACCATCGCGATCTGGTCCGTTTTCGGCCGTCTGCCGGTGCGCATCAGCGGCAAGGGGGTGCTGATCCGCTCCAACAGTCTCAAGCCGGTGCAGAGCGAAACAGCCGGCAGGATTCTCGAGCTCAGNCANGCNATNGGCGACTGCGTCAAGCGGGGGCANCTGATGGCACGCATCGATCCGGTTTCCCAGGACNTCAGTCGAAAGGAAGCCGAGCTGCAGCTGAAGCAACTGATCAGCCAGGACAAGGAGGAAGACCGGCTCGGAGCNATCCGCATCNGCCAGCAAAAGGCTGAGATCGATCGGGTCGAGAAACTGGCNCTCTCCGGAGGGATCTCGATCGATCAGCTCAGTCAGCGNCAGAAAGAGCTGAGCGGCCTGGTGGATTCCCTCGAAGCCAGGGATGGCCAGCGGGAACAGCAGATCAAGCAGCAGCAGGCCAGGGTTGATGCCCGCAGCGAGGAGATCAACCGCACGGCCNGGATCAGGGCTCCGATCGATGGCTGCGTGATCGATCGAAATGTGAACCGGGGCGAGGTCGTTCAGCCGGGGAGCACCCTGTTCACCCTGGAGTCNGGTTCANAANAGGACACGCTGGACAGCCTTGCGTTCTTCCAGGCGGGAGACGGCAAGCGGCTGACCATCGGTCAGAGGGTTCGCGTCAGCCCCGCCAGCACGAAACAGCAACGCCATGGAGGCATTGAAGGNAAGGTGCTCAGCATCCGACGCNTGCCNGTGAGCGATNAGGCTCTGANCAAACGCCTGGGTTTGGAGTCCCTTCTGGATGCCGTGCGCATGGAGCCGAAGGGGCCCCTGATCGAAGTGAAGACCACTCTGATGCGNGATCCGANCACCATCAGCGGTTACGACTGGGGAGGTGGNCCNGGTCCGGCGATGCANCTCAGCACTGGAACGCCGACCAACGTGCGCGTTCTGGTGGAGGAACGGCGCCCGATCAGCTANGTGGTTCCGATCCTGCGGGATCTGACCGGGATNTACTGATGGTGCGCACACCGACAGTGCTGCAGATGGAGAACACCGAATGCGGTGCTGCTTCGCTCAGCATTGTTCTNCAGCATCACGGTCGCTATGTGCCNCTGACCCAGTTGCGTGAGCTCTGCGGGGTNTCGCGCGACGGCAGCGACGCCGCCAATCTGATNCTGGCGGCTCGCAGCCTCGGACTGGACGCGAAGGGATTCAAGAAAGGCCTGGANTCNCTGAAANAGGTCAAGGGNCCGGCNATTCTGTTCTGGGAGTTCAACCATTTCCTCGTTTTCGAGGGCTTCCGCCGTGATCGNGTGGCCCTCAATGATCCAGCTCTGGGCCCNCGCACGGTNAGCCTNGAGGANTTCGACCGCAGCTACACCGGCATCGTGCTGACGATGGAGCCGGGTCCGCAATTCCAGAGGGGAGGCCGGGCTCCCTCCGTNTGGCCGGTCGTCGTCCGACGCATGACCAGCGANCCCATGGGGGCGCTGTTCATCCTGATCGCCGGATTGCTGTTGATCCTTCCCCAGCTTGTNATGCCGGTCTTCGCCCAGATCTATCTGGACGAAGTGATCGGCAACTCCATGGGCCAGTGGCTCAAGCCGATGCTGTGGGCCATGGCTCTCACCATCGGTCTGCAGGTGGCGCTGCAACATCTGCAGCTGGTGGGGACCCGCAGTCTCGAGAAGCGCCTGACACGACGTTTCGCCATCGGCTTCGAGCATCAGATCCTGGCGCTGCCCGAACGCTTCTACAGCCAGAGACACGCCTCCGACATCGCCGGGCGGATGGGCATCAACGCCAGCATCGCCGAGTTCATCGGAGGGCGGCTGATCCCGATGCTCACCGGCCTTGTCTTACTGGTCTTCTATCTGATCCTCACCTTCCTTTACAGCCCCTGGTTGGGTCTGCTGATCCTCAGCACCACGGCAATCAATGCCCTGGTGGTGCAGCTGAACCTGCGCACTCAAAGGGACAACAGCATCAGCCTGCAAAAGGATGCAGCCAAGAGTGGCTCCGTGGTGGTGAGCGCGATGCGCGACATCGAAACGATCAAGGCGGCAGCGATCGAACCCGACGTGTTTCGTCGCTTCGCCGGTTATCAGAGCCGGCTGCTCAACACGCTGCAGGCCCTGCAGCTGCGCAATGCACGCCTGCGCCTGGTTCCCAATGGATTGACCACCTTCAATGAGATTGCTGTTCTGCTGCTGGGCTTCCTGCTGGTGATCCGCGGCGAGCTCACCCTGGGAATGCTGCTTGCAGCTCAGACCATCGCCTTCAGCCTCAAAGGTCAGATCGAGAGACTGATCGGCTTTGTGCAGCAGTTACCTGAATTTGAGGCCGGTGTCCTCCGCCTGGAGGACGTGCTCGAACAACCTCGCGACCCCCTTCTGGAAGGAGGCGAAGTGAAGAATCCTGGATCAACCGGGACTGAATTCACCTTGTCGCGACTGAGCGGCGGGATCGAAATCCAGGACCTGCAATATGGCTTCACGGCGATTCAGGCTCCCCTGATCGACGGTCTTTCGCTCGTGATCCATCCGGGAATGCGGGTGGCCTTGGTCGGCGGAAGCGGCAGCGGAAAGAGCACCCTGGCCAAATTACTGGCCGGACTGCATCAACCCACGGGGGGCACGATCCGGTTCGACGGCAGAACCCTGCTGGACCTCCCGCGGGCAGTCGTGGTCTCCTCTTTGGCCATGGTGCAGCAGGAGATTCAGCTGTTCGGCTGCAGTGTGCGGGACAACCTCAGCCTCTGGAATCCGGCGATCGACGACTCCAGCCTGCTGGAAGCCTGCAGGGATGCGGAATTGCTCGAAGTGGTGCGCGGTCTGCCGGAAGGGCTCGACACCATGCTCAATGAAGGCGGCCGCAACCTTTCCGGAGGTCAACGCCAGAGGCTTGAACTGGCCAGGGCCCTGGTGAACAACCCGAGCATCCTGATCATGGATGAGGCGACCTCCGCCCTGGACACAGACACCGAACAGAAATTGATCAACAACCTCAGCCGGCGGGGCTGCACCCAGGTGATCGTGGCCCACAGGCTGAGCACAATCAGGGACGCTGACCTGATCCTGGTCATGGAACAGGGCAGGGTGATTCAACAGGGCACGCATGAAAACCTGCTGCAGGATCAGAACGGCGCCTACGCCCAGCTGCTCAGCGAGGTCAACTGACTCAAAGGGGCGATTCAGGACTGAAGGGCCTGAAGGCTGAAAACCTCAATCGGATCCGGCCACCCCTTCACCGGGCAGAGGCCGAGACACTGGACCACAGCGTGATCACCAAGCAGATCACGCACCGTTGCACTGATGAGAATGGGATGTTGAGGGAACTGTCGAGTCAACGATTCCAACCGGCTGGCGAGATTCACCGGTGATCCGATCACGGTGTACTCCAGCCGATGGCTGGAACCGAGATTGCCGGCGATCACTTCTCCGAAATGAATGCCGATTCCCTGCTGCAGCGGCTCCAGCCCCTCCTGTTCCAGCTCACGGTTCAGCTCCGCAAGGTTGGCCTGCATGGCAAGTGCCGCGCGCACTGCTGCCAGGGCCTCCTGTTGATCGCCACGGTGACGGGGTACGCCGAATTCCGCCATCAAGGAATCACCGATGAACTTGTCCAACAGACCCTGTTCCGCCAGGACAGGCTCAGCAATCGCCTCGAAATAACGATTCAAAAGCGCGAACAACGCGTCCGGATCCATGGCGCTGCTGCGTTGGGTGAAACCGACCAGATCCGTGAACAGCACCACACAGCGTTCCCGCCTGCCACCAAGCTGATTCCAAGCCTCGGTGCGGGAGCGCAGCATGTCGCGCATCAGGTTGGGGGACACCCGCCGGGACAGCACGGAATGAAGGAAGCGACGCTGATCACTCTCCAAACGAAATTGCTCCGCCGACCGCAGGGTGCCGGCGAACAACGGCATGAGCACCAGTGCGGTTGCAGGGAGCCAGAGGCCAAGACTCCAGCTGAGAATCGTCATGAGGACGGCGGTCAGCACAAGCGATCCGGTGCTGATTGCCGTGGTGGATGCGGAGGACGGCGCCGCAATCCGCCAGTGGCATAGAAGGATCCAGACAACCACCACAGCAGCCAGGGACCCTGGATCGAGACTGCGGAATCCGCGGCCGCTGCTCAGACCCGCGATCGCTGAGAACAGCACCTCGGAACCACTTTGCTGACCGAAAGGGGTTTCCAACTGGTCACCGAGGGACGGTGCCGTTGATCCGAAAATGACAATCTTGTCCCGCCATGTGGCATCAGGAAGCGTGGCGACACTCCAGGCCGGAATCACAGGGATATGGCCGCTGGGTCCCAGGAAATCAATGCCTTCGTCCCGGAACGGTGTCCGGACACCAGCTGCAAGGTGAGCCAGTGGGCGGGGATGAGGCAAAGGGAAGGGGTCCAGCATTTCGGCCAGGCTTTGCATCCCTGGGACTGCCTGCACAACTCCGAAGTCATTGAGCGAGAAAGCCGACAAACCGAGGGGATACGAGCGTTCAAGCGGCTGCCTCAGCTGGACCTGCTCAAAACCGTCCAGTTGCTGACGCACATAGGAAGCGCTGAGCAGCACCCGGTTCTTCCAGGGCTGCAACAGCTCATCAAAGG
>NYUU01000005.1 GCA_002684175.1 Synechococcus sp. CPC35 | reverse complement strand
AAGAAATTACCCAATACAAAATACTTTTCAACTGGTGTTAATGTACCATCTGTAAGTGTTGCAGAGATACAACAACCTACTAATCTGGGTTTAAATGTAAAAATTCCTGGCGATAAACTTAATCTAGGTGAAATAACTGTTACTTTTATTGTTGATGAAAACATGGAAAACTGGACTGAGTTATACACATGGATGTCTCAACTTACTAGTTCTACAGACCCAGAGAAGTTTAGAAGTCTTGTAGGTGCAAATAGAAGAGCAGATTTACCATATGATGGTAGTGGTGATTACGATGCATTGTATTCAGATATGACAATCGTAGTGACTACAGCTGCAAATAATCCCAATAGATATATAAGAATAGAAGGTGCATTTCCTACATCGTTAGGTGAAATTACAATGGATACTACTGTAGCAGGTGGTATTTCATATGTAACTTGTACTGCATCTTTCCAATTTACAAATTTTGAAATAGCATCCACATCATAAAATAAGTGGACAAATACCAGTTTAATGGTATAATTATAGTATGACATTAGAACAAATACAATCTATGTGGAAGGAAGATTCTGTAATCGACCAAATCGATTTAGATAAGGCATCATTACAGACACCCTCTCTACACGCAAAATACCTAGAACTCCTAAACGAAAAGAGACTATCTCTTAAATCGTATGAGGTCAAGTATAATCAACTTTTAAAGACTAAGTGGATGTGGTACACTGATAAGTTATCTAAAGAGGAAATAGATGACTTAGGGTGGTCTTACGACCCATTTGATGGGTACAATAAACCTTTAAAGTCCGATTATAGTTATTACTTTAATGCAGATAAAGATTTGTCTGATATGAAACTAAAAGTCGAATATCTTACAGAGTGTGTAGATGCTTTGAAAGAGATACTAAATATTATCACATGGAGACATCAATCAATAAAGAATGCAATTGATTGGTTAAAATTCACTAACCCAGCTGGTTAATATATTATGCCCTCATTTCTTCCAGAACCTTGTATTATACAATCTCGTGCTATATCACCAGATATATGTGATGAAATTATAAAGTTAGGTTTAGAACAAACTGAATTAAGTTTTGGTCAAATTGGTGGTGGTGATGAAGGATTTGAAGAACATACAACTCGTAAGTCTGGTGTAGGGTGGATGGATAGAAATGCAGTACTCTCAGATGGTAAATCACTGTTTGACCACATTACACCAGTAATTAGAAGTGTTAATGCAGAATCGTTTAAGTTTGATTTAAATTATCATGAGTCTTACCAGTTCACAATATATAAAGCACCAGACGAACACTATGAATGGCATTGTGATGGTCATTTCGAACCATATAGTGAAGAAGAATGTAAGAATGACCCAGACTTTGAACAAAGAGTTGGTGGATATAGAAAACTTTCATATAGTGTAAATCTTACACATCCAAATGAATATGAAGGTGGACATTTTGAATGGTGTGATGCATATGGAGTAAATCCATTAAAAGACCCAGAGAGGTCAGTCATGAGAGCTCCACAGAGTGCAAGAGAACAAGGAAGTATAATTATATTTCCATCTTTTGTATATCATAGAGTAACACCAGTAACACATGGAAGGAGACACTCCTTAGTAGGATGGATAGCAGGGCCGACATTCAGATAACCAAAATCGACAATACTCACATAAAGGTAGATGCAGATGAATCTATCAAAAGAGAGTTGTCTGATTATTTTACTTTTCCTGTGCCTGGCGCAAAGTTCATGCCATCTGTACGAAATAAGTATTGGGATGGTAATATAAGACTGTTTGCACAGACTACTGGTAAATTGTATGTTGGTTTATACTATGCACTAGAACAATTTGCAAAAGACCGAGACTACAACATGGAAGGTTATCAGTGGGAGACTGATATAGAATATCCAGACTTTACCGATGGATTGAACATGGGATTTCCTTTGAGAGACTATCAAGTAGATGCAGTAACAAGAGGTATTAAGTATAGAAGACAATTGTTAGTATCTCCAACTGCAAGTGGTAAGTCTGCAATCATATATTGTATTGCAAGACATTTCATATCTATGCATAAAAAGAGAGTGTTGGTAATCGTACCTACAACATCACTAGTAGAACAAATGTCAAAAGACTTTGCAGATTATGGGTATGATAGACCTATTGATAAGATGTATGGTGGTGCAAAGGTAGGAGATACCGATATAGTAGTAACTACTTGGCAGACCCTATCCAAAATGCCGAAATCGTTCTACGATGGTTTTGGTGCAGTGTTTGGTGATGAAGCACACTTATTCAAAGCAAAAGTACTTACTGGTATCATGGAGAAGATGAAAGATATTGGTCATAGGTGGGGATTGACTGGTACATTAGATGATACTCAAACACATAAGTTAGTACTAGAAGGTTTGTTTGGCCCTACACATTATGTGACTACTAGTGCAGACCTTATGGATGAAGGTATCCTTGCAGAGTTAGATATACAATGTTTAGTATTAAAATATCCACCAGAGGTATCTAAAGAAGTTGTATCTATGGATTATCCTAGAGAAATGGAATTCCTTGCTGGTAATGAAAAAAGAACACAATTTATAAAGAACCTTACATTAGGTCAGAAAGGAAATACATTAATACTATTTCAATATGTAGATAAACATGGTAGGAAAATATACGAGACATTTCAAAAATCTGGTATTAAATCGTTTTTTATCTATGGTGGAACAGATACAATCAATAGAGAAAAGGTCAGAGAGTTGATGGAAAAGGAAGAAGGATGTGTAATTATTGCATCCTATGGTACATTCTCAACTGGTATCAATATAAAGAACCTACATAATATAGTATTTGCAAGTCCTAGTAAATCTAAAATTCGTGTATTACAATCTATAGGAAGAGTATTAAGAACAAGTAAAGACAAAGTAAATGCAACTCTTTTTGACATTGCAGATGACTTGAGTTACAAAAAGAAAGAAAATTATACTTTGAGACACTTTAAAGAACGAATAAATACATATAGTAAAGAAAAATTTAAATACACGATACATGAGGTGAAGTTTTGAGATGGTATGATATTTTATGGAGACAGAAACCAAACGACACATGGAAAAATCCAGACCCAGCTGAGATAACAATTGATAATGCATATAAGACTCGTTGGATATGGTATCATACGATTTTAGGAATTTTAATTTTTACGACTAATATATTATTGGTAGCAATATTAATAGTACTTGCAATAAAACTATGAATCAATACAGATATATAAAACTAAGAAATGGAGAAGATATCGTTTCTATGGTAACTGTTCAGCATGACACTGGAACAGTAGAAATGGTACTTCCATGTAACATTGGTCTTTCTCCATCGGTTACAGGTAAGGGGTCAGTAATAAAACTATCTCCTTTAGTTCCTTTTACTAAAGATAACAAAATTGTTATTGCAGCTTCTGAGATAGTTTACACAACATCTATCGGTGAAGAATTCATTGCATTTTACGATAAAGCAATTAAGGATTGGGTTCATCTTAGAGACGAAGTAGGATTGGATATTATGTCTCCTAAACAGGAATTAGATAAAGGTGCAGATGCACTTGCACGAATGACCGAGATAATGAAGGATAGACTCCTTCCAGAGGACGAGTTATCATTTGAAGAAGAATTGGATTTAATGGAATATGAGGATAAAAAGATACTCCATTAATTATGTATTCTCTTGTTTCCCACGATACATATCTAGGGTAGCATGAGATTTAATTTCTGTCAAGTCTTTTTTGATAAAAAAGATAAATTAATTTTTACTTGACAAATAACGATATAATGAGATAATAGATATATGACTAAAAGGACTAAAGCAAAACCAGAACATTATGTAAATAATAAAGAGTTTACCGCTGCAATTGCAGAACACAACAATGCAGTCAAAAAAGCAGTTGCAGAAGGCAAAGAACCACCAAGAGTAACAGAGTACATTGGTGAATGTATTTACAAAATTGCAACAAGACTATCAACCAAACCAAACTTCATTAATTATTCCTATAGGGATGAAATGATTTGTGATGGTATAGAAAACTGTTTGCAGTATATAAACAACTTTAACCCAGAGAAATCACAAAATGCATTTGCATATATAACCCAAATTATATACTATGCATTCTTGAGACGAATACAGAAAGAGAAAAAACAAGCTGCAATCAAACACAAGGCAATCATGAATAGTGGTATCCTTACAGATGCAGTGAGTAGTATGGAAGGAGACAGTACAGTTTATGATAACTCATATGTTGAATTCCTACAAAACAATCTTGAAGAACCCAACTACAAACCTAGAGGTAAAAAGAAAGAAAAAGATAATCGACCAGTAGGTGTAGAAAAATATTTCAATACAAATAAGAAATAATGGTAGATAAGTCTTACACATATAAAGAGGCAACTCCAGAAGAAATAAAAGAGTGGCAAGAAACCGAAGGTAAATGGTGGGCTGATAGAGCATTATCATTTGTAGCAATTGCAAGTGTACTCCAGTTTTCAACATTACTTTTTATGATGTTTAACTTTTGGGTCATCAGCTTAATGACAAACTAATATATGAAATTTGCAGTATTAAATGACACCCATGCTGGTGTCAGAAACGACAGTGTTCATTTTCACGAATATCAAAGAAGATTTTATGAAGAAGTCTTTTTTCCATATTGTAAAGAAAATGACATTAAACACATTGTTCACTTAGGTGATTACTTTGATAAAAGAACTGGAATCAACTTCCTTTCATTACAAAGAAATAAAGAACACTTTATTGACCCACTTATAGAAAATGGAATGACCATGGACTTGACTGTAGGTAATCATGATTTGTATTATAAGAATACAAGTGAAGTGAACTCATGTGATGCATTACTTAAGTATGATAATATTACAATTTATAAAGATACTATAACTAAAGACTATGATGGTTGTCTAATTACTTTGATACCTTGGATTCATAAAAACAATTTAGAAGATACAATGGAACATATAGAATTGACTACATCTGCAATTGCAATGGGTCACTTAGAAATAGAAGGTGCAATCATGATGCCTGGCTATTATTCTTCTCATGGTACATCAATGAATACATTCAAAAGATTCGAACATGTATATACTGGTCATTTTCATACTGGGTCAACACTAAACAATATTACATATCTTGGTTCTCAGTTTGAATTTACTTGGTCAGACTATGGTGACCCTAAATCATTTCATGTATTTGATACAGATACTAGAGAAATGAAAAAGATTAGAAACCCCATTAGAATGTTTGAAAAAGTTTTCTATGATGATTCTAAATTAACTCAAGAAGAAATACTTGCAATGGACTTTGAACATTTAAAAAACATGTTTGTAAAAGTCATCGTAATGAATAAAGAAAATCCATATTGGTTTGACCTATTCATTGAAAAACTAAACAAAGCAGATGTGATTGATTTCAAGGTTGTAGAAGACCATGGAAACTTAGGAGACATGTCAGATGAAGATATGGCTTCAGATGCAGAAGATACACTTACTATATTAACAAAACATATTGAAGGAATGGAAATTACTGGAGATAAAACAAAACTAGAAAACTTAGTTAGGTCTCTTTATACAGAGGCCCTTGACGCATAGATGATAAAATTTAAAGCAGTTAGATGGAAAAATTTACTTTCCACTGGTAACCAATTTACAGAAGTCTTTTTAGGTAATCGAAAAGCAACCCTAATCTTAGGGGAGAATGGTAGTGGTAAATCTACAATGTTAGATGCACTATGTTTTGGATTATTTGGAAAAGGATTTCGTAAGATATCCAAAAACTCACTCATAAACTCAGTCAACCAAAGAGGGATGGTTGTTGAGGTTGAGTTTGCAATTGGGTCAAAGCAGTATCGAGTTGTTCGTGGTGCAAAACCAAATGTGTTTGAAATCTTCTTGAACGATAGAATAATCAATCAAGATGCAAACATGAGGGATTATCAAGAACAACTTGAGAAACAAATCCTAAAACTCAACTACAAGACATTTACTCAAGTAGTTATTTTAGGTAGTTCAACTTTCACACCATTCATGCAAATGAATCAAAATGACAGAAGAGGTATTATAGAAGATATCCTAGATATCAATATTTTTACTGTCATGAATAATTTATTAAAAACACGAATGACTGCATTGAAAAGTGAACTTCATGATTTAGATTATGAAATCCGACTTTCAGAAGACAGAATCGAAACCTACAAAAAACACATCAAGTCACTTGGTGATAATCGTAGACAAAAGATTGAAGGGTTTAATGAAAGTGTTGAACAAGCTCAAACAAACATTAACACTGTACAAGAAGAATGTAATGTACTGTTAAATGATGTTGAAGAATTACAGAATGAATCTTCGGATAGTGAAACTATAAAAAAGAAACTAACCAAGACTCTTGAATTGCAAAAACAATTAGACCTTGCAAAATCAAGAGGTACAAAGGAGATACAATTCTATGAGGATAATGACGAATGTCCCACCTGTCACAGAGATATGGAAGACGACTTTAAACAAGAGAAGATATCAAAAACATCAAAGAAGGTTACAGAAATCGAAAAAGGAATCGATGAAATTACAAACAACATTGTATCTATCAATGAACGAATCCAAGAAATTGAGAAAATACAAAGCAAGGTCGACACTCTCAACAGACAAGTTGCACAAAAACAGAATGAAATTTCTGCGTCAAATCAATACATCACAAAAATAAATGCAGAGATAGAAAAGTTACGAACTGAAAATATCACCGATGATAGTACAAAGTTAAATAAAGAAATGAAAACCTTGAAACATCATAATACTCAAAAAGAAGAGTTGATTGATAAAAGGTCTTACTTTGATATTGCACAATTTCTATTACAAGATACTGGTATCAAAACTAAAATCATAAGACAGTATTTACCTATTATGAATAAGTTGATTAATAAGTATCTTGCATCAATGGACTTCTTTGTACAGTTTAATCTTGATGAAGGATTTAATGAAACAATAAAATCTAGGTATCGTGATGCATTCTCATATGCAAACTTTAGTGAAGGTGAGAAAATGAGGATTGACCTTGCACTATTGTTTACATGGAGAGCAATTGCAAAACTAAAAAACTCTGTAAATACCAATCTATTAGTATTAGATGAAGTGTTTGATAGTTCATTAGATGAAGGTGGAACTGAGGAGTTTTTAAAGATACTACATACTTTAGATGGTGATACAAACACCTTCATAATATCACATAAAGGTGATGTACTTACTGAGAAATTTAGACATACAATGACATTTGAAAANGTTAANAACTTTAGTAGAATAGTNAACAGTAAGTAGGAGACTNTATGAAACNNAAACATGATAAACATGAACTCACTAGACCCNTNNAANAAGNTGAAAGGGTAGTTGAGATTGCAAGTTTCATTGCAGTTTANAGNAACTTTTTTAAAGAAGGTAATNTNCAACACTTTCATGATTACTGGAACTGGTNTCAAGAAAATGGAATGAGAGCAAAAAGTAGAAGGGAAGGTGAAGGTGGAACATTAACTACTGATAAAGANGATATGAGTATGGGTGTAGATAAGTATNNAGTTAAAGAACTTGAGTTAACACATGAGTTTAATGATTTTTTTAAATTTATGAATACTGATATAATTAATAACTATACAGATANAATTCCACATTGTNAATCATCCANTTNNTCATGAAGCAAAAATACAAAATACACATCCTGGCCAAGGTTATCATGTTTGGCATTGTGAATGGAATCATGAACTACCTAGAAGAGTTTTNGCATGGGCATTATTTTTAAATGATGTTGATGAAGGTGGTGAACTAGAATTTTTACATCAAGGTATAAGAATCAAACCAAGAAAAGGTGACATGGTAGTTTGGCCTTCTCAGTTTACACATTTACATAGAGGTAATCCACCAATCAGTAATGAAAAGTGGATTGTGACTGGTTGGTTTGAAGATATAGGAGTTAGNAATGACATTACTGCATAAAAGTGACCCATTAATGAGAAAGACTATGCCTTTCTTTGATTTTGATAATCCACCAATAGACCCCATGAAACTAAAAGAAGAACTTATTGATAGGATGTTTGAAGAGGGTGGAGTTGGATTAGCTGCAAATCAGATTGGATATGAGTATCGTGCATTTGTAATGAAAGGACAAAATAAAGAACAATCTATGTTTTTCGTGAACCCAGAGATTATAGAGTTTTCAGAAGATACAGTTGTTATGGAAGAAGGATGTCTTACTGGTGGGTGTGAAGGTATCTTTGCAAACATTACAAGACCATCATGGGTTAGATGTAGATGGCAAGACGAAACTGGTGAANTTAAAGAATTAGAATTTAGTGGAATGACTGCAAGATGTCTTCAACATGAGTTAGACCACTTGAATGGTATTCTGTTTATTGATTATCTTTCTAGGTTAAAATTAGAAAGAGCAATGAAAAAGAAACAGAAAAGAGAAAAAGAATATGCAAGAATTAGAAAACAATTCGTACAGTTTGCCNAAGAACATCATAGCAAAAATCCCAAACTGTCTAACGAAGGAACAGTGTCAGAAGCTGATAAAGTATCATCAGACTAATTTCGATTTAGTTACTCACGATGATGCAGCTGAACAATACAATGGTCGTAGAATACCTATGGTCAGTATTCGTAATATTCATGTCAAAAGAATCTTAGCAGAGTATCAATACAAAGCAATTGCAGAAATCTGGAAAGTCTATGGTGAAATGGCATATCCAGAACAAACTGAAATTATGTGGTGGCCNNAAGGTAAAGGTCAAGAAATGCANATTGATGTAATGGCAAAACCNCTATATGAAGTTNCNATTGAANNTAGAAAAGGNACTGAACTAGANCNNNTNACNAATGAAGAAGANGTNATTAATGTAGTTCCTTTTACAGATTATGCATCNATCTTNTATCTTAATGATNACTTTGAAGGTGGNGAAACATNNTTTGAAGATGGTACANTNTTAAAACCANAACAAGGAACAGCAGTAATNTTNGAAAGTATGAAACATTTNCATGGTGTACATCCAGCACATGGTAATGAAGATAGGTATACTTCACCAATATGGTATACATCTGAAGCAAACCAAATGGAATTGCAGTCTCATGGAAATACTGGGACAACTGGTCAATGGAGAGGATTAGTTGCAAACCCAGAACCATCTAAAGTTAATGTTGGTATCAATTCTCACCCAGTTCGTAAGTGGTGGGCAAAAACCTATAATATCAAAAAGATTGACTCATAGGTACATCTTCCTATATAATACCTACTGAATCGTGTGATTGAACTCCTCGTTGTGTTGGTAGGTTGGTTGAGAGGAGAAAGAACGAAGTGAGGATATCGTTTAAAATCTGTGAAATGGTACGACTCCAGCAGATACCTCATAGTTCGAAATGATTCCATGAAATCCATTAGTAGTGGTGGGATTGGGTGAAAACGAAGTCACATTATGGTCACTGCCTATTGACCTTGATAAAATTCTGGTGAGGCCAGACTTGAAGGACTCGGTGATAGAATAGGGTGTTACCCTAGAACAAATGGAGATAATTCTACTAAATTAAGTTCTCATAGCTCAACAGGAGAGAGCATCGGTCTTCTAAACCGAGGGTTGTAGGTTCGAGTCCTACTGGGAACGCCAATTCAGTCAATGAGATAACTTGTTGACACATAGGTACACTTTTTTATATAATGTATACATGAGGTCAAATAACGAAACACTTAGAACAAGAAAAGACTCACTTGCAAGGTTACTTGCAACTGAGGATTTAGTAATAGAACACAAAAAAGTTCCTACTGCATACTTCGAACCAGACACTAGAAAACTGGTTTGTCCTATACTTAAGGACGAAATGTCTAATCAACTGTATGACTTATTCATGGGTCATGAGGTTGGTCATGCACTTATTACTCCAGCAGATGGATGGCATGATGCAGTATGTGACAAAGGTGCAACTTACAAAGGATATCTTAATGTCTTAGAAGATATCAGAATTGAAAAACATATCAAAAACAAATATGCTGGTCTTAGAAGAATCTTCTATGATGCATATAAAGAATTACATGTCGACCTTGATTTCTTTGGGGTCAAAGACTATGATGTAAACAAACTTGCATTCATAGACAGAATCAATCTTTACTTCAAAATTGGTCATAAACTTATGGTTGACTTCTCTCCAGAGGAGTTAAAACTTGTAACTATGATGGATACCAAAATGGATACTTGGGAAAAAGTAGTCAAGATGGCAGATTATCTATATGACCTATCTAAGTTAGAAGATTTACAACCACAAACAGATACTTCTGCAATGTCAGTTGAGACAGCAGAAGGTGATGGTGATGCAATTCCTCAAGATTTCGATGAACAAGAACAAGAAGAAGGTGATGCACAAGATTCAATTGGTGGTGGTATGGAATCAGAAGAAGAGTCTGAGGAAGAATCAGAAGATGGTACAAAAGGTGCAGAAGGTACTGATTCAGACGAAGATGGTGACGAAGGTGATGAAGAGACTACTGGTGAAGGTGATATCGAAGTTCCTAAATCTCAAAACCTAAATGGTGGTGAGTTAGGTGAAGAAGGTGGACAAAGTGGTGATGCAGAACCTACTGCAAATGAGTCTGTCACTGATAAGAATTTCAGAAACAATGAAGACAAACTTCACAAAACTTTGGATAGATGGGATACTGAACCTTCTTACATGGAGTTCAATTCTAAAGAACACAAAGTAAGTGATTGTACTATTGGTTACAAACAAGTAATCAGTGATATCAACAAAGAGTTTCAAAGTAATATGAAGGAATATCCTAATAGTATTGATACTGTTGCAAACTCTAGAGAGTATACTCAAAAGTTCTTTGACCACAACAAAAATGTCATTAACTACATGGCAAAAGAATTTGATATGAGAAAAGCTGCAGATGCATACAAGAAATCAATGTCTGCAAAAACTGGTGAAATTGATATGTCAAAAATCCACCAGTACTTACTCAAAGATGATATTTTCAAAAGAGCAACTGTAGTTCCAGATGGTAAAAACCATGGTGTTATTATGTTGGTTGACTGGTCTGGGTCTATGTATGATGCAATCAGAGAGACTTATGAACAATCAATTGTACTTGCAATGTTCTGTAGAAGAGTTGGTATTCCTCACAGAGTGTTTGCATTTACTGATGCATGGAGAGATTACAGTGAGGCAGACAGAGCTGTTGACCAACAGTCAAAAGGTTTTCATATCAACTCAAGTTTCAAACTTCTTGAATTGTTCACTGACAAGATGAACAAAAGAGATTTCTTCGAAGCTGCAGTCTCTATGAATGCAAACCTTGAATCAATGTGTGGTGGTAGATACTATGGTTCTGGAAAAAGTGACAGATTCGAAGCAGGTTATGGATATGCATACAACTATGGTCTAGGTGGTACTCCTCTTGATAATTCACTTATGATTATCAGAGATTACATTGCAGACTTCAAACACAACTATTCAATCGACAAACTACAATTTGTTACTCTTACCGATGGTGACAGTTTCAGAGTTGATGGATTTAGTTATGGTTCTTCTCAGTACTTTCACGACAGAAGAACTAAAAACACTTATCTTTACAAAGAAGATGATAGAGGTTACAAAGGTGGTACTGATAATCTTCTAAAGTGGATTGAACAAACTACTGGTGTTGACACTGTTGGATTCTTCATCTGTAAAAACTCCCACAGAGAGTTTGACCATGCATTTGACAAATTCAGTGGTGAGTATCAAGGTTGGAGTGCAAAATCAGATGCATACAAAGTTTTTAGAAAAGATGGTGGGTTCTCAGTTCCAACTACTGAAAAGAGTGGATACAAAGAGTTCTACATTCTAAACAAAAAGAAAATGGGTATCGTGTCAGAAGATGATACTTTAGATGTACAAGTTGGTGCAAGTAAACAAGCACTTAAAGGTGCAATGAAAAGAATGGGTAACAACAAAATGTCCCAAAGAAAAATTCTTCAACACTTCGTTAAGAAGGTTGCATGATGGGTACACATTTTGGTATAATGTACACATGGTAAAAAATAATTCAAAAAGTGAGGTAAATATGAATTTGAATGCAAATCATTATAGGTTCTTGGATGCATGCTCTGAGCAGTTTCCAAACCAAGTGGAATTTTCAAAGTCCACAGTAAGGAAAATTTGTGATACAGCAGGTATCCCTTTTCCATCGTGGTTGATTAGAAAACCACAATTCAAAGCAGGTTATGGTACTTATTCCATAGAATCTGTTGTTTCTAGTAACTATTGTGAACCAGTTGCACCAGTTGTGCAAAATGTTCAAACTGTTGAATCAGTTCCAGTTCCAGTTGCAAATATTGGAATGAATGTTCTTGATGAAAACATTTCAGTTATTCCATCGATTATGGATAACTATGTTCCTTTTGGTCACTTCAAAGACCTTAAGTCAATCCTTAAGTCTGGAGTTTTCTTTCCAGTGTTTATTACTGGTCTCAGTGGTAATGGTAAAACCTTGATGGTTGAACAAATATGTGCAAAACTCAAGAAGGAGTTATTCAGAGTCAACATCACCATCGAGACAGATGAGGATGATTTGATTGGTTCAAATACTCTTATCAATGGTAACATTGTTTTCAAAGAAGGCCCTGTCCTTAAAGCAATGAGAAAAGGTGCAGTATTACTTCTTGATGAAGTTGACCTTGCATCAAACAAGATTATGTGTTTACAATCTATCCTAGAAGGTGGTGGTTACTTAATCAAGAAGACTGGTGAGTTTGTAAAACCAGCAGATGGGTTCACAGTGGTTGCAACTGCAAACACTAAAGGTAAAGGTTCTGAGGATGGTAGATTCATTGGAACTAATATCTTGAACGAAGCATTCCTTGAAAGGTTTGCAATTTGTCTTGAGCAAGAATATCCACCAGTGACTACTGAGAAAAAAATTGTCAAAGGTGACTTTGCAATTCTTGGTGTCAATGATGATGTGTTTGCAGAGAAACTTGTAGACTGGGCTGATGTAATCAGAAAATCCTTCTACGAAGGTGCAGTCGATGAAGTGGTTTCAACTAGAAGGTTGGTTCACATTGCAAAAGCATACTCAATGTTCAACGACAAGTTGAAGTCTATTGAGGTGTGTCTTGCAAGATTCGATGAAGATACCAAAGCATCCTTCCTTGACCTTTACACTAAGGTTGATGAAGGTGTAAACCCTTTGGGTGATGAAATAGAAACAGAGGAGAACGATAAAGATGACTTCACAATATAGTAAGACCTCACTAGAAGCATCTAGTTCTCCTCGACCTTGTGCATTATGCACTGGGTCATTTGAGGGTTTTGGGAATAATCCCCAACCAGTTCTTGAGGATGTGAACGATAGAGTTTGTGATTCTTGTAACTGGAATATAGTTATCCCAGCAAGGATAAGGAGTTATGAATAATGACACAATATGATGAAACTGTAGAACACCAAAGGTTACTTCTCGAAGCAGAAGAGTGGGCAAAACAACCTAGGTCAGTACAAGTACATAAGTTGACTTCCATGTGGTATGAAACAGAAGAGTCCATGAAAGATTTTGATAATGGTGGTGTGACAGATACACACTACAATGGTGGTCATGTTGTTAGACAACAAAATGGTAAAGTAATTAGAACCTTTGGTGAGCAAGTAACTGGTGAAGACCTAGTGAATGCTTATGTTAGAGGTGGAGTTTAATAATAGGGGCTGTATGCTCGGGCAGGGACAGGGAAACGAAAACAACAAAGTGAACACTATTATACACGCATTTGTGTTGAAACTGTTTTCCCATCCCGCCAGATTTATTAGGAATTAAAATGAAAAGATTTTGGACAATATGGAAACATGCCCTTGGTTCATTTGATGAAGAAGATGGATATAATAAAAGGAATGAAAATGCAATTGCAGTCATTCGTTCTTTATTTGTAATTACAAATTTAGTATGTGCAATATTCATTATGGTAAACATAGTAAAAGGATGGTAATATGAGTAAATGTCAAGATTATCCAAACATGGTATTTAAAGGTGTTTTAACTAATGAGGGTCATTCAGTGACTTTCAATATCTTTGATGATTATGTAGAAATCACAAATACAAATGGTGCAATGATATCAGTAAGTAAAATCGATATTGATAAAGCAATTCAACAACAAAAAGATTTAATAGGGATGGGATATAAATGGATAGGATAAAAAATATGATAGAAATGGTTTTATGGTCAAGACCTTGGTCGAGTGCATCAAGGTTCTTTATACCTTTTCATATGGTAATGATGATACTAACTGCAAGTTTAATATTTTTCATAAACAAAGCAGAAGCTTCAGATGCAAACAACGAGGCATACTGTCTTGCACAGAACATGTACTTTGAGGCAGGTAATCAACCACTTGCTGGTAAGATTGCAGTTTCTCAAGTAGTTGTTAATAGAACACAACACATGAATTACCCAACAGATATTTGTGGTGTAGTTTATCAAGCAAAGTGGTCAGAGAATTGGAAAGGTAATATGATACCTACTAGAAACCAATGTCAATTTAGTTGGTTTTGTGATGGTAAGTCAGACGACCCAGAGGATTCAAAAACTTGGTTAAAGTGTTTGACCCTTGCAAGGAATATTCTACAAGGTGCATATGGAGACATTACAGAAGGTGCAACACATTATCATTCTGTATATGTAAATCCATACTGGGCAGATTCACTAAATGAAACTGTAACTATCAACGAACATATATTTTACAAATAATGTACGATAAATTAGAAAACAAACAACTATCTTCAAACTGTATATCACATCAAGAAATAGCAAAAGTATTACATGCAGATGGTAGTTCTTATAAAATGGGAACACTTGTATATGGAACATATGAAGAGATTGAAGAGTGGTGTGAAAAGAATGATATGTGGGTTGACAAATATCTAGACCATGTAAATCCTTCTACAGTCTATAACACTGGAGAATGGGTGGGTACTGGATTATCAGACCCATTTGCAGTATCAGTTCCTTTTGATTATAGGGAAAGTAGAGCAAAGGGTAATTTTAATACTCGTGGTGTCGACCAAGATAAATGGTAGTTGACAAATTGGAGTTTTGTGCTATTATAAATATAAGTAGAGATTCACATTGTGTTGAATCATTTTTAAATAAAACTGTGGTAATGTTCCACTAGGAGAAAATATGAAATTTTCAGAAGCCGAGGGCAAGCTCAAAAATCTTGTCAATCAAGAAGTCACAATAGAATACATTGTGAACATCATCAAAAGTATAGATTCACTTCAAGTAAAAACGAATACTATATTTGCACCACAATCAAGTCCATATCAAAATACTGCATTAGGTCGTATGGTAGACCCAGAGACAGGTGAAAAACTTGTTAAGTCAGTTAGGAGTATGTTGGTTGATTTTAGTTATCAGAGGTTCTTAAAGTTAAGAGCATTAATAAAAAGACTAGAAGATAACAATGGTAATTTTTCAGAAACAAGAGCATCTTGCATCAATGTAAGGGTTCGTACAAATGGTGAAGAGTTTATTTGGGATGGTCTAAGAAGAGCAGTACTAAGTGGACTTAAAGATATATGGGAAGTTCCAGTAATATCATTTGTTCATGGTGTAAAAACAAAAGCAGACCAAAAAGCTATAGAAGCAAAAGACTTTTCTGCATACAATGGAAAAGGTTCTGAGTCAATGAGAAAAGAAGAAGTCTGGAAAGCAGACTATCTTGCAAAAGAAGATGAAGCAATAGAATTAGGTGATATCATGAAATCATGTAATCTAGATATCCTAGGTGTTTTACAAAATGGTGGATGGAGTTTAGGTGGATTTGCAATCTTTCAATCAACAAGTGTTGGTTCTAAAAAAATTAAATCTGAATATCTAGAACAATCATCCAGAATTATCCAACAATCATTTACGAATGATAATAGTGTTAAAGGATATTTAATTACTGGTATTGCAAAGTATCTTGAGACTGTAGATAAGTGGTTAGAAGCATGTCAAGATGGTGATGATGCATATGATTGTGAGTCAGTTATGGAACTTGATTTAGTTGAAGATGCACTAATTGAATACACAAAAGATTGGATGGAACAAAAAACAAATCCAACTCAAGCAAAATTGATTTCACCATCTGAGTCAAATCATCAAGTAGAAAGTGCAGCTTTCAATTTTTATAACAAAGTTGTTAGACCAAACTTATCTGATACAGTAGTAAAGAATACACTGAAAAGACAATTCATTGAAGACTTTGGATTAGATGCAGATAATTTTTAAACTTGACATATACAAGTTCTGTGAGATAATAGTATTATGAATGAAAAAACAAACATAAAGTGTATTGATTACAAATATAATGAAGATGAGTATATCAGTCAGTTGATAGATTATGTTAATAAAACATATGACCAACATTACTCACAGAACAAGTATCAAGCAACAGAATTTATTATTGATGGTGGTCATGGAGAAGGTTTCTGCATGGGTAACATTTTAAAGTACGCACAAAGGTATGGCAAAAAGAATGGATACAATCGTGCAGACTTAATGAAAGTTTTGCATTATGCATTATTCGCTCTATATGTTCACGACATAGAGCATAAATCTTAGGAGTATATTATGAAAATTAGTGAAAGTACATTAGAAGTTCTAACAAACTTTAGTAGTATCAATAATGGTATTACAGTACAAACTGGGAATGAGATTA
>NYUU01000004.1 GCA_002684175.1 Synechococcus sp. CPC35 | reverse complement strand
AGCTGACGGACCGTGATCGAGTGACGCTGCGATGGGTGTATGGCCAGAACACGCGCTTTGGATTGCCGTCGTCCAGCCCGAGTGCAGCTTCGGTTACGGATCCGTAACGACAGAGTTTGTATTTGGTGTCATGCGAGGGATGCCCAAACGCGCCATGCTGCCGGCAGATATCCCTTTCTTTGTGCGCGCTGCCTGCTCTCTGGTACTTGCTGGCCTGGTGATGACGCTCAGCGGCTGTGGTTCCGATCAGCAATCCGTTCTGGGTGAGCCAAAGCTTCTTGGTTCCATCCGCATTCAGCTTGATGCAGGCAATCCCTCAGCCAGCACCGGTACCGTCGAGATCGGTGATGGTCCAAGACAGTTCAAGGTTGGATACGGACGTGAAGGCATCGCCTGTGCCGGAACCACATTTCAGGAAGGTGTGACGCCTCTGGGAACGTTCCGTGTGAATGCAATTCTCAGTGACAATGACTTCGCCATGGAACCAGAGTTGGTGGCCCTCTCCGGTAAGAGCGAAGACGATTTGCGAAAGACTCTTTTTCGCAACATGAATTCCATCGACTTCAAGGGAGATGGAGAAACCGGGGAGTATGGAATCGGTTACATCAGCCTTGCTCCGGTTCCTGCCACTGAACAGCCATTTCGTTTCAATACCTATGACGGAACGTTTCGCTGGTACAGCTTTGCCATTCATGGCACCAATGAGCCAAGCCGAGTCGGCAAGGCCGTGACTGGTGGATGCATCAATGTGGATCAGAACACCCTCAGAACTCTTCTTGAAACGGTGAAGCTTGGGGATGAGGTGGTGATCAGCAGCGATGGACCCTGCCTGCGTTGATTCTCCCGTTCATTCGCGGCGAGGTGCGCCCCGTCGCTTCGAAAGCACCTGTTGAACCTCGCGCCAGTCGACACCGTGATGGGCCAGTGCAACCTGCATGTGGAAGACGATGTCAGCAGCTTCACCTGCGATTTCACTCGGATTGTCGTCCTTGCACGCCATCACGAATTCGGCGCATTCCTCGCCGATCTTCTTGAGGATGCTGTTGTCACCGCCATCAAGCAGCTTTCTGGTGTAACTGCCTGGCTCGGGGTTGTCGCGGCGTCCCGCAATCACCCGGAAGAGTTCCGTACAGGCATCCGCCGGCGGTGGCATGGCGTCCGTTCCACCATTGCTGCGGTGGTCGTGATTCTCAAAGAAGCAGCTGCGCGCACCGGTGTGGCAGGCCACATCACCGGTCTGTTCAATCGTCAGCAGCAGAACGTCGGCATCACAGTCGTAGCGAATCGAACGAACCGTCTGGGTGTGCCCACTGGTGGCTCCTTTGTGCCAAAGCTCCTGGCGTGATCGGCTCCAGTAGTGGACTTCACCAGTGTTGAGCGTGTGTTCGATCGAGTCTCGGTTCATCCAGGCCACCATCAACACGGCGCCATCAAGCCAGTCCTGGGCGATGGCTGGAATCAAGCCAGCGTCGTTGAAACGAAGCTGATTGATGAAGTTGGGGCTGAGGGAAGGCATCGGCCGAGTTTCGCTTGCGTGAGAGTTGTCAGCTTCTGGCTTTAGAGGTTCGCCTGGAAGAACAAGGGATGATTACAGCTCAGAACGGTAAAATTCCATGTGACATGTTACTTGATTAAGGGGCAATTCAGGGATCTCTATTGATGTCCAGCGGAATGCTTTTAGCCCGAATAATTGCAGTGACTTGTTTTCGTTAGTCGATTTAATTTATATGGTTTAAAGAGTAATTTTTGGCTTTCCAAAGCGCCTGCTGCTTAAAGAGGTTGATGCTTTTTGGTATTTGCAATTTTGGCAAAAACATGTACCATAGGAAAATTAATATTTAAACTTAAGTTGATCAATTTTGCTACAAAATATATGATTTGGCTGTTGAGGTTAGGGAGCTTTTGTCGATCCTCCTCATACTAAGACAATCTTGCTGGCTCTTAAACTATTATTGGCCAAGCAATGCGCTCTGCTCTGGGCTGAGGTTTTTTAGGAAGTCGTTGTCAAGTACTTTGATTTGATCGGAGTTCAGATTGGACAGCTGTTCTGAACCAAATATCTGTGCCTCTTCTTCGCCCCATGATTTGACTACATTAAGGGGGAAATGTCCGAAGTTTTCGGCTGGTATTTCTTTTCTTTGCTCTGTTGTCATTGCACTGCATGACGAAGGAGTGGCTCTTTTGGCCTGATCAATAGTCATTCCTCTGATCGCATTTGCTGGAAGCATGGCAATCATCTCTGCATCTAGTCCTTTTCGGGACAGCGGATCATTCATTTGGCTGAACTGTTGTGTTGATACCTGGCTGATCACGTCCTCGGGAAGGTTGCTCAGTAATTTCGTTGAAATTCCTGTAAGTGCATCCAGGGGAAGAGTGTTGAACTGTTTTGTTGAAAAGGTTTCAATGATTGATCGTGGTAATTGCTCCAGAGTATCCGAGTCAAATTTTTTGAGGACTTTATTGGATATTGAGTCAAATTGTTCTTCGCTTAACTTGCCGATGATATCAGTTGGAAGTGAAGAGAATTGATCAGGGGTTATTTTATTCAGGTATTGATCGGCAATATTATTGAATTGATCCAGTGAAATAGCTGCAAACGTCTCAGGGGTCAATTTTTTCAGTTGATTACTTTTAAAAGAATTGAAAACATCAGCGGGAATGGAAGTAAATTGTTCTGTGCTGATATTTTTCATGGCTGATTTTGTTAGCGTATTAATCTGCTCGTCCGAAAAGTTTTCGAAAATTTCAAGGGAAAGATTGGCAAATTGATCACCTTTGATTGACTTGAATGCCTTGTCTGTGATCGATGCGAATTGTTCTATTGATAGCTCAGAGAACAGGTCGCTTGGTAGGTTTTTGAATTGTTTTGCTGAGAATTCTTCTATAAGTTCTGCCGGTATTGCGGAAAGCTGCTCTGGGAGCATCTTTTTCATCACATTTTTGGAAAAAGATGAGATCTGCTCCGAACTTAAACCGCTTAGGGATTCAGGCGATATTTGAGTGAATTGGCTTGGGTTTATTTTTTTAAAAATGGTATCGGGAATGTTGTTTAGTTGGTCCGGGGAAATTGTTCCAAGCAGATCGAAGGGAATGCTCTTGAATTGAGTGATGTCAATATTGGCAAAGTCTGTTTCGCTGACTCCGCTTAAATCGTCAAGGTTGAATTGAGCGAGATTGTCCAGGTTGATATTGGTAAGGTCAGGCACCATGTCTGCCATNTCAGGAGTGATGCCAGAGAGGTCAGGCACCATGTCTGCCATGTCAGGAGTGATGCCAGAGAGGTCAGGCATGCTNGGGAACTGGAGACTTTTGTAGGTGCCGGATGCCATGATTTGTTTGGCCTTTTATCCAACAATCGTAATTTCTAAGTTTCTGTCTGGCAATTAAAGTGAAAAAAATTAATTTGTTTTCTTTTTAGTATCTGTGGGTGCGTTCAATTTAATCCTGATCAATATTTCCTGGTCGCTGGTTTCATAAGTCACCAAAGCTTCCTTGGTCGTGTCAACAGNCTGAGGCCAACCAATTCGCTCGCGACCTCTGCTGTCGATTGGTTTCTGGAACATTGTCCATATCTTCCCAGGGATTCTGGTGGCACCCCAGGCACCAAATGATGAGACTGGACAGTGTTGGAGTAAGCACTTGCCTCCACTCTCGCCTCTCTGGTTGGTCACTGTTTGCCGTTGACAGCATCGTGCTCATTCCCCCCACATCCTTCAGCTGCTCCAAAGTGTTCGAGGGTTTTCCCTGCTGCCACCGACAGTGGGCGCATCCCGGGCATTGCCGTTTCGTCCATGGCTACAGCCGCAGCTTCACGTTGCAGTTCGCTGCCTTGGAGCTCGACCCCTGCGGCTTTGTGGTGGACTTCTCAAGCCTCCGGCCGCTCGACTCAAAACTCAGGGATCAGTTCGACCATACGTTTCTGGTGAATGCGGATGATCCGCTACTGGAGGAATGGCATCGCCTGCACAACCTCGGCGCCATCGATCTGCGGGTGATGAAGAACGTTGGCATGGAGTCCACAGCTCTGCTGGTGTGGGAATGGGCGAATGCTCTGATGCTCGAACGCGATGGTGGACGAACATGCTGCTGGTCCGTTGAGGCACGGGAGAACAGCATGAACGCTGCTGTTTACAACAGGGTGCCGAGCTGGTTCAAAACAACGTCAACGAAGCACGAGTCGTTCTGATTCCACGCCAACATCGATGCATTGCCCCTCTCCATAGCGACCACTCAGAATTGCCTTGGCTATGGGAGTTTCCAGCTCTCTCTGAATCGCTCGCTTAAGGGGTCTGGCCCCGTAAGTGGGGTCATAGCCGATGTTGACTAGCCATTCAGCGGCATCTGAGCTGAGTTTGAGCGCCAGTTTGCGCAGCTCAAGCCTGTGCTCGAGCCGTTGCACCTGCAGACGCACGATCTGCCTCAACTCATTCTGGTCAAGGCTGCGGAAGATGATCTGATCATCCAGGCGGTTCAGGAATTCAGGCCGGAAATGCCCACGCAGAGCCTCCGTCACCCGCTTGGTCATTTCGTCGTGACGACCTGGGTCTCCTGCCAGTTCGAGGATCGACTGGCTTCCGATGTTGCTTGTGAGGATCAGAACCGTGTTGGTGAAGTCCACTGTTCTGCCTTGTCCGTCGGTGACCCGTCCGTCGTCGAGGATCTGGAGCATCACGTTGAACACATCCGGGTGGGCCTTCTCCACTTCGTCAAAAAGAATGACGGCGTAGGGCCGACGACGAACCGCTTCGGTGAGCTGACCACCTGCTTCGTACCCCACATACCCCGGGGGTGCACCAATCAAACGGCTCACGGTGTGTTTCTCCATGTATTCCGACATATCAATGCGAACCATGGCGTCATCGCTGTCAAACAGCCTGTTGGCGAGAGCCTTGGATAATTCCGTCTTGCCGACGCCCGTTGGCCCGAGAAAAAGGAAACTGGCGATCGGACGCTGGGGATCGCTGAGGCCGGCTCGGGATCGCTGAATTGCATCGGCAACGGCAGTGACAGCTTCGTCCTGACCGATCACTCGCTCATGCAGGTCATCCTCGAGCCGCAGCAGCTTGTCCATTTCGCTCTGCACGAGTCGTGCCACGGGAATGCCGGTCCATTTGGCAATGACCTCGGCGATATCGTCTTCGCTGACTTCCTCACGCAGCAGTGTTTTCTCGGACCCCTCCACGGATGCCAGCTGCATTTCCTTGTCCTGAAGCTGCTTCTGCAGGGAAGCCAGGGTGCCGTATTCAAGTTCGGCTGCCTTGTTGAGGTCATAGTTGCGCTTGGCCTGCTCAACCTGAAGCTGCACACGCTCGATCTCTTCCTTGAGCGAGGACAGATCATCAATGGCTCCCTTTTCCTGTTGCCACTGTGCGTTGAGGGTGCTTTGTTGTTCACTCAGTTCAGCGAGTTCCCGCTCAATTCTCTGCAGACGTTCCTGGCTTGCACTGTCCGATTCCCTGCCAAGCGAAAGCTTCTCCATTTCCAGCTGCAGGATCTTGCGGTCGATTTCATCGATCTCCTC
>NYUU01000003.1 GCA_002684175.1 Synechococcus sp. CPC35 | reverse complement strand
GGGTGATTTTTGCACTCATCTTTGTGTTTGACCCACTTGCGATTTTACTATTGATAACATCGACAAGTCTTATTGCAAGAAAGATTGAGAAAGATAAACCAAAGGTAGTTGAGAACAGATATGTCATTCAAGTACCCAAAAAGAAAGTTCCTAAAATCAATAAAACCGACTAGTATTTTGACCATAATTACTGTATAATAAGTAGTAATGTTATGGTTAGAGCGAAAATACTTGTCGATGGTTATGGCGAATCTCGACCGGTCNAAATGGGTCAATGAGAATACACTAAANCACAGATGTCCTTATTGTGGTGACTCACAAAAGAACCTATATAAGTCCAGAGGTTATCATTTTGTTAAAGAACAATCGTTCATCTACAAGTGTCATAACTGTGGTAAGACAACATCAAGTGTAAACTTTATAAAAGAAAACTTTCCTACAGTTCATAGAGAATACTTAACAGAGTTTCTAAAAGAACAAGGGCATAAACCTAAAAGAAAAATGCCTTCGAGTGACAAATTTAAGTTCACTCCACGAACAGATATTCTAAATAAAAATGAGACTGAGAAAGGAAGAAAAACTATGCTAGAGGCGATTGCCTTTCCGGTAACAGAGAAACAAGTTGCACGACAATATCTACTAGATAGAAAGGTGCCAGAGTTCGCAATGAAAGACTTGTGGTTTGTTCCACAAGCACAAACTCTAAACTTATTGTCAGATAAGTATAAAGATAGAGTTCTAGGTCAAGACCCTAGAATAGTATTACCATTCTATAGTGAGAATGGGGAACTGATTGGGGTATCAGGTCGTGCAATCAATGATTCACCACTTAGATATCTAACACTCAGATTCCGAGATGACATGCCACTCATCTTTAATCTTAATAAAGTGGACAGAACGAAGACAATCTATGTGACAGAGGGACCCATAGATAGTCTATTCCTTCCAAATAGTATCGCAGTTGCAGGAAGTGATTTTAAGAAGATACCAGAAGATATAAAAGACAACGCAATACTTGTATATGATAATGAACCACGCAATACAGAAATAATTAAAAAGATTGAAGAGGTCATAGACCTCGGGTATAATGTGTGCATTTGGAATGATAAAAGAATTACAGAGTGTAAAGATATTAATGATATGATAATGAGTGGTTTGAGTGAGAGTGAGGTTGTTGACATCATCAATCGTAATACAGTTAAAGGTCTCTCAGCAAAATTACAATTGGTGGAGTATAANAAGATATGAATTCAGAAATAAAAGTTATTAAGTCNGATGGTTCTAAAGTCAATATTGATTTAGATAAGATACATAAAATGGTTGAGAAGTCCTGTAGAAACATTACAGGTGTATCAGAGTCATTAGTAGAGATGAATAGTGGTCTACAGTTTTATGATGGCATTACAACACAAGAGATACAAAAGATACTTGTCAAAAGTGCAAGTGACCTTATAAGTTTAGAATCACCAAACTATCAATTTGTGGCAGCCAGATTACTATTGTTTGCAGTTCAGAAACAAGTATTCAATACTAAGTGGAAAGATGCAGAGATATATCCGCCACTCAAAGACATAGTAGAAAGAAATGTAAGTAAAGGTTTGTATACAAAAGATTTACTAGATGATTATACAGAAGAAGAATACAAGAAACTAGATTCATATCTAAGACATAGTAGAGACTATGAATTTACATATGCAGGTTTACAACAAGTGGTAGACAAGTATCTGATTCAAGATAGGTCAACAGGCACATTGTTTGAGACACCACAGTTCATGTATATGTTAATTGCAATGACATTGTTCAGAAACTATGACAAAGAGATTAGATTATCTTACATACAAAAATACTACAACGCAACATCTCAGTTCAAGATAAACATACCTACGCCTATCATGGCAGGTGTAAGAACGCCATTGAAACAGTTTGCAAGTTGCGTATTAGTTGACAGTGATGATACATTAGATTCACTATTCGCCAGTGACATGGCGATTGGTAGATATGTCGCCCAAAGGGCAGGCATTGGTATCAACGCAGGAAGAATCAGAGGTCTTGGTGCAAAGATAAGAGGTGGTGAAGTGCAACACACAGGTGTTATACCATTCTTGAAAAAGTTCGAGTCAACGGTCAGATGTTGCACTCAGAATGGTGTAAGAGGGGGTAGTGCAACAGTTCATTTTCCTATCTGGCACCAAGAAATCGAAGATATTATTGTTCTAAAGAACAACAAGGGAACAGAAGACAACAGAGTTAGAAAACTAGACTACAGTATTCAGTTATCAGAATTATTCTATAAGAGATTCTTAAACAATCAAGAGATAACTTTGTTTAGTCCTCATGATGTGCCTGATTTGTATCAGGCATTTGGCACAGATGCATTTGATGAGATGTATGAGAAGTATGAGAACGCATACTCAATACCAAAGAAAAAGATTAGTGCAAGAGAATTGATAACTGATATTTTAAAAGAGAGAGCGGAGACTGGCCGTATCTATATCATGAATATAGACCATAGTAATACTCATAGTTCATTCTTAGATAAGGTGAACATGAGTAATCTATGTCAAGAGATTACATTACCTACAGACCCAATAGAACATATCGATGACCACTCAGGCGAAATTGCATTATGTATATTGAGTGCAATCAATGTGGGTGTAGTAAAAGATGAAGAACTAGAAGAAGTATGCGACCTTGCAGTGAGGGGTTTAGAAGAGTTGATTGATTATCAAGAATATCCTGTTGCCGCCGCTGAGATGTCTACACTTGCAAGAAGAAGTTTAGGTGTTGGGTATATTGGTCTTGCACACTATCTGGCGAAAAACAGAGTCAAATATGGTGACCAGAGTGCCTGGAATCTCGTCCACGAGTTGACTGAGAAGTTTCAATACTATCTACTCAAATCAAGTAATCAAATCGCAAAAGAGAAAGGTGCATGTGATTATTTCGATAGAACAAAGTATTCACAAGGTATATTACCGATAGATACATATAAGAAAGATGTAGATGAAATTGTAAAACCAGAATACAAAATGAATTGGGAAGAACTAAGGGCAGACATATTGACAAATGGTTTGAGACATTCAACACTCACTGCACAAATGCCAAGTGAATCATCAAGTGTGTCATCAAACGCAACAAATGGTATCGAACCACCAAGAGATTACTTGTCAGTTAAGAAGAGTAAGAAAGGGACATTGAAACAAATCGTGCCTCAATACTCACACCTTAAAAGTGCATACACTTTACTATGGGACATGCCAGACAACACAGGTTATATCAATATAGTTGCAGTCATGCAGAAGTTTTTCGACCAAGGCATAAGTGGTAACTGGTCATACAATCCTGAGAACTATGATAACAATGAAGTGCCTGTATCAGTTATGGCGAGAGACCTATTGAACACATATAAGTATGGTTGGAAGACATCATACTATCAGAACACTATGGATGGTAAAGTTGAAGATGTTATTCAAGAACCATTACCACAAGACCCATTTGATGATGACGGAGAAGATTGCGATGCCTGTGCCATTTGAGGACAAGACAGTAGAATATTACATGGATGTCAGAGTCACAGAGAGTGATGAGAAAAAAACAAAACTAAGAGGGAGAACTAACCCCTTAACATGGCAACTCATGAAGAACAAGTATGTTGTTCTAAGAGATTTCTTACCAAAAGAGATGATAACATTTGCAATGGATATATGGAAGGCAGATGAAGAGAATGGTGGGTTGTATACAAATCAAGAAGTAAAAGATATAACATTTGCAAATCCTAAGTCATCAATAGGCAAATCTAAGGGTGGTTATTGCACACCATGGGGTGTTGCACTTCACGGTTTTATACATAATAAACTCAAAGATTATATCGACTTAGATTTAAGAGAAACATACTCATACACTAGAAAGTATGAGAGAGGTGCATACCTTGGTTCACACACTGATAGACCATCATGTGAGATTAGTGCAACACTATGTTTAGATTATCACACCGATGATAATACACCTTGGAAGATATGGGTTAGAAATGATAAGAACTATGCACATACAGAGGCGAGCATAGTAAAAGAAGAATCGCAAGACTTCAATCATAGAGAAAGAATAAACAATGGTTGTAAGTCTGTATCACTTGAACCAGGAGATATCCTGTTGTATCAAGGACCAAACATACCACATTGGCGAGATTACTTATTAGGTGAGTATAGTTATCATTTGTTTGTTCATTTTTTCAATGCACAATCAAGAATGAGAGATATACCAGAGTTTATTACAGGTGAGAATCACGATGTAGATACAGCACAACCAAAGTTTGCATTAGAATTAGATGGTCGCCCAAATAGATGGACGAAACAACAAACAAGTAAAGAGTTTGAGAAATTTGATACAGCGTATTATAAATCAGACTATGAGAACATGGTGAATTATTTTGATGATTGCCATTTGCAAGAGAAGAAGAAATGACAGTATTTAATAAAAAGAAAATCGATTTCACAAAGAACAAGTTATTCTTTGGTGAAGAACTAAACACGCAAAGATTTGATGAGTTCAAATATCCTATCTTTGATAAACTCACTCAGACACAATTAGGGTATTTCTGGAGACCAGAAGAAGTATCATTACAGAAAGATAGAAATGATTATGCAACACTTAACGATGCACANAAACATATCTTTACTTCTAATCTCAGATACCAAACTTTACTNGACTCAGTTCAAGGTAGGGCGCCATCCATAGCATTCTTACCGTTTGTCACTTTACCTGAACTAGAGTCTTGTATTATCACATGGGACTTCATGGAGACTATTCATAGTAGAAGTTATACACATATCATNAAGAACATATACCCAAACCCTGCCGATGTATTTGACACTATATTAGACGAAGATGCAATCATTAAGAGGGCAGTTATGGTCACAGAAAAGTATGACCATTTCATAGAATTAGGTCGTAGACAACTCTTAGGGTTGAAAGTAGATGAGTATGAACTATACAAGGCATTATANCTTGCACTTNTATCAGTCAACATACTAGAGGGCATAAGATTTTTCGTATCATTTGCATGTAGTTTTGCATTTGGTGAACTTAAANTGATGGAAGGAAGTGCNAAGATAATATCATTCATCGCCAGAGATGAGGCACAACACCTTGCAACATCACAACACATACTTAAATGTTATCAGAAACATGAGAATGATAAGATAATGAATAAAGTCATGAAAGATTGTGAACAAGAAGTTTACGANATGTATGAAGATGCAGTTGAACAAGAAAAAGAATGGGCAGANTTCTTATTCAAAGATGGTAGTATGATAGGTNTATCAGTGCCACTATTGAACAAGTATGTTGAGTATATTGCNAACAAGAGATTAAGAATGATTGGTCTCAANCCAATATANGATGTATCATCTGCNAACAATCCTTTACCATGGACTCGTCACTGGTTAAATAGTAGAGGATTACAGAACGCACCACAAGAGACAGAGATTGAATCTTATGTCATTGGTGGTATTAAACAAGATGTCAGTGACGACACATTTCAGGATTTTAAACTATGAACAAGTGGTGGCAAATATTATGGGGCAGTAAACAAGAAGATGAACTTATCAAAGAAGTTGCAAAGAACACTGATGGTTCGCCTGACCCCGATGAATTAACAATAGAAAATGCATACAAGACTAGATGGATTTGGTATCATACGATACTAGGTTTGTTAATGTTCTTTGCAAACATAATACTGTTCGGCATTTTCNTCTTACTCGCAATTAAATTATGATAGAAGCAACAATACTAATATTCGCAGTATGGATGTCAATCGTAGGATTGATGACATTCTTATTCTTTGGTGAGGGAACTAAAGGCATAGAGAAANACCCATACTATGGTCGTAAAACAGGCAAACTATACACTGCCAGTAAAACAAGGGAGAAACACATCGTATGAAAGAATTAGGAATGACANTATTCGGTGTGGGATTNATTGCNGTGTTTTTTGCAGTCAAGATATACCCAAACTTAGAATACACAGGATATAGTTCTAACAGTTCATGTTATGGTGAATGTTATGAAGAGTATGTCAAAGTAAACGGAACACTCTCAGAGATAATGGAAAAGAANAGAGAGATAGCAGATGCAGATGAGTTCAGTTCAATCAGAGGTTTNTGGGCAGGTTGTGCCGCCTGTCATGGTCAAGAAGGTCAAGGTATGGCAGTATTTCCGGCACTNGCAGGTCAAAGTAGTGANTACATTNNNNANAGANTANANNCNTACAAGAANAGAGNNNNAGTNGGTNNNATGNNNTCTACTATGTGGGCACAGGCAGGTATGTTATCTGATGCAGATATACAAACTATAGGTGATTTTATACANAAGGAGTTAAAATGATAGAGATATATGGAAAACCACAATGTCCTTTTTGNGATAGGGCAAAACAATTATGTGAAATGAAAGACTACGAATACACCTACAAATCTTTAGGGACTGATTTTGGTCGTGAAGAGATGTTAGAGTGGTTTCCTGGTGCAAGAACATTTCCACAAATCAGAGTTNATGGTGAGAACATAGGTGGTTTCACCGAACTAGAAGAATGGTCTAAAGGTTATAGAAAANNATGAAACAATACCTCTTATATCTAAATCATCCTGACAATCAAGATGTTATAGATATGAGGTGGCAACATGTTATTAAAACTNTAGACATTNTAGAGAATGAAGTCAGAGTATACATAAGAGGTNCAGACTTCATAACACCACCACATGACAGAGAATTACCATATGCAACTATNGATGGTAAACCAAAGTCATTTGAAAATTTCTATGANGAAGTCATAGGAGAAAAGAAAATAGACGAGGAGAAAGATGATTAGACATCANATCTATTGTGCCGATTGNGACNTNGATNTNACTATTGATATCAAAGAGGCAAGAGAAGAACACGAAGACTTACGACCAGTATATTGTCCTATGTGTGGCGAAGAAGAATTAGAAGTATATAATGAAGAACTTGAAGATGGAGATTTACTGTAAAAATACATTACTGTTAGAAAAGGCAGTCGACTATTCTAGAACATTAGGTATCGACCACCACAATGCAGTCATTCAGATAAAGAGANTACCTCCTTCTTTTGGTCAAATGGGTATTATAGAACACCCACGAANACTAGGCAAACGANNATANATNANCATNTATGTNAAACTCAATNAAGAAAGATATGTGACACTTGCACACGAAATGGTGCATGCCAGACAGGTTNTAAACGGTATGCCTATCGATGAAAATGAGGCATATTTACTNGAGAANACCCTTGACAATGACCACTNAAAATGGTTATAATCCAACCATGATGAAAGGAAAAGTAAAAAGAATCTTTGTTGATATGGACGGTGTTCTTGCCGATTTTCTNAGNGGTGTAGAGATGCCTCAGTATTTGGGTGAACCACTTACTAATGATGATGCAGGTCACACTACATACGACATAAGAAAAGAAGAACTAACAAACAANAGACTATTCGCAAANTTACCCCCAATGGTCGATATGTATGACTTACTTGCATATNTCAGACATTGTGANGTNCCATGGGANATATTGACTGCCGCTGGNGAAGTCAACAGAGAGTTGGTTGTGTTTGATAAGAACGAATGGATTAAGAGATATGTTGACCCTACTGTGCCAGTGACTTGCACATTTACAGGGACACAAAAGGCGGCATACGCCTATGAGGGTTCTGTTCTCATTGATGATAGACAAAAGAACATCGATGCATGGANAGAGGCAGGTGGTATTGGTATTGTTCACACTAGTGCAAAGAATACTATCGACATTCTAAAAGACCTCAGAAACAACGACTAAATATAAGTATGAACAAGTTAAAGANATGGGTTAAGTATATCTACTACTGGATAAAGTCCAAGTTTACCACTAGATATAAAGTGACTGTATCTTTTAACAGTGTTTATGGTGATGCAGATGATAGAGTCTTTGTCGCCAAGAAACTATTAGTTCAGAAAGAGAAACATTTAAAGTTCAGAGATGAAAACAACAAGNTAGTAGAATATAGNAGTTCAGGTGGTCTGAACTTTATAGTAGAGGATTGGGATGGCACCGAAGAGATTTGATAANGATGATATCATCGTATATGGNCTACTGTTTATTGCACTTGTTATAGTAATNCTGTAGGGAGAATATATGAATCANTTTACAATGGGTCTATTAGTGACCTTNGGTTTACTNACATTCTATTTGTATAATCAGAATNANACANTNANNGAGAANAANATAAANNTAGAANNNGCAGTNGNAGAACAGACAACAGGCNATGANCGCCTTACGAGAGTCATANGAGAAACAAGGTAAGTCTCTTATGCANATGTCTNGNNGAAANNCAGAGATTGAANNAGAGAAGGCAGAGTATCTNGNGATATTCAGTAGACACAATTTAGATTTACTTGCACTAAAGAAACCTGGTATGATAGAACTCAGAATGAATAATGCAAGTGAACTAGTAATGGAGGGAATGGAAGATGACACTAAGAAACTATACGACCTTAGTAATCCTACTACTAACGACTAGTGCATGTTCACTATTACCAACTAGAACTATTGAGATAGATTCTAAACCAATTCAGATTGATATCTTACAACCTGATTTGCCAAGACCAGTGCAATTGACAGCACCGAAATGGTATGTTGTATCAGAGGCGAAGATAGTAAACCCTTGTAAGAGAACTATACCATATGAACCCAAGAAGTTCAATGATGAGGGTGTAGAACAATTCAAAAGACCAAAGACCTGTGAGTTAGATGAGAGAGAGAATCCAGAATGGCCAGTAGGTTATACATACTATGACAAATTCATAGATGAGATAAAAGAACAGAACAGTGGCGATATACTTTTTGTTGCAACTACAATCGGTGACTACAAAGTCATGGCAGATGATATGCAAGAACTTAAAAGGTATATCAATCAATTAGGCGAAGTAGTAATATATTATAGACAAGTGACTACGAATGAAACCAATCAAGACTGATAAGTTAGAGAATACATACACACCTGCCAGAGGAGAATATGTTGAAGTATTCCCTACTACTATATTTGAGGGTCAAGTAAATCTAAATCATGGTGATGTGGCACATCATTGTAGACAGATAGTAGATTCATTACCAAAAGGTGACCCACTAACAGAATACACCACATACTTTCATCCTGATGCAAGAGAGGTGACACACAAACAATCTTGGTATAATGACTTTGCGAATCAGATGAAAGATACCTATGTTCAGTTTTGTAGAAGTCAATACAATATAGATTTTAAAGATGTCAGTAGACATGACATACATTTCTTTTCATGGGTCAATGTGTATAACGAACCACATGAACATGAATGTCACAATCATGTGAAGTCTAGACTATCAGGCACATACTATGTATCAACAGATGATTCATCAGAACCAATCAAGTTCTGGAATCCTAACATGCCTGCATTACATAGTCAGTCAGGTAATGATGATGTGCATAGACCACAAAACTCAAAGTATGAATTTACAGGTAGACAACAGACATCATTTAGTTTTTATCCAGAAGATGGCAACTTTTTATTGTGGCCATCGTATCTAATGCACTCAGTACCACAGGGCCACCCACGAGAAAATGAATCGTATGAACGCATAAGTATATCTTTTAACTTACAACACGCCGAAGATTTAGAATCATATCATCATGGCACACAATTTGACTACGGAGTTTTAACATGAATTACATAGATGATATTGAAAGAGTAATAGACTTAGACCACCTATACAAAATGAGAGGGTCATTTGACAATCACACCTTTGACGGTTTCTGTTTGACTATCGATGATTTCTATGAGAACGCCCAAGACTTGTATGAACATCTAATCAACAGACAATACCCATTATGGAAATACAATTCAGAATCTAACACACGCAATGGTATAGATTACTTCGACTGTAGAATCGTAGACAAAGTTGGTCATCCTACTAGACTATATGAGAACGACCAACAGAGACTATTAGACTTATGCAGACGATACTTCTGGAAAGGTCATTACAATTGGTCACGCCTATATGAGTTCAACTGTTTCAAGACGGCAGAAGTATTCAACGAAACTATGCAACACTATCCTCATATCGATAGTGCATTGAATACTCCTGACCATTTATCAACACTCAATATGTTAGTCTACATGGATAAACAAGAAGATGGTGGCACTGCAATATATGATGGTGAATGGATTACTAATGATGAGAATATGGCATTGTTATATCCTGTAGAAGAGAGATTCAATATAAGACAGGTCATACCTGCAAAGTTTAATCGATGTGTGATATTTCCTGGTAACTGTATGCATGGTGCATATATACAAGACTATCATAGATACTTAGAAGACTGGAGATTCACACAAGTGACTTTCTATCACCCACAAGGAGATAATCATGGCAATTAAAGTAGGAGGGTTTGCACAATCAAAGATGGATGGTGCAGAAGACCCAAACATAGAAG
>NYUU01000002.1 GCA_002684175.1 Synechococcus sp. CPC35 | reverse complement strand
GGTGAAGGTATTGCACATTCATTATCAGTAGATGCAGCTCAATCTCAAATAACAAGTTTAGGTACTCTTACCTCATTAACAGTAGATGATATTACTATTAATGGTTCAACCATTACTGATGCTGGAGATTTAGACTTCGATATCGGTGGAGATATGACTGTTGATATTGATGGTGGTGACATTATCTTAAAAGATGGTGGAACACAATTTGGTAAGTTTACCCAGATGATTGGTGGTCTTGCTATTGGTGCTGGTTCTGGTACTGATATTCCTATTTTAGTTTCATCAAACAAAACTTTATTCTTTACAGATGTTGCACTAGGTGACGATGAAAAGATTATTATTGGAGATGGTGCAACTGGTAACCTACAAATTTTCCACGATGGAACAGACAGTTTCCTTGATGATGTATCAGATGGAAATCTAATTCTTAGAACAAATGGTTCAAGTGTCAAGATGATGACTGGTTCTGAGAATATGGTCGTTGCAACCAAAGATGGTTCAGTAGATTTATATCACGATAATTCTAAAAAATTAGAAACAACTTCAAGTGGTGTAACAGTAACAGGTGGTGTTTCAGCAACATCATTTACAGGTGCATTAACAGGTAATGCATCAACAGCTACAGCATTAGCAACTCCAAGAACAATTCATGGTGTATCATTCGATGGTAGTGCAAATATTGACCTTACAGAAGTAGTTCAAGATACAATAGGTGCAATGTTTAGTTCAAATACTGAAACAGGTATTACTGCATCATATGAAGATGGTGATGGAACAATAGATTTAGTAATAAACACAACTGCATCAACCATCTCAGACTTTGAAGAATCAGTCGAAGATGTTGTTGGTGGAATGGTATCAACTAACACAGAAAGTGGTATTTCAGTAACATATGATGACTCAGATGGTACTTTAGACTTTAATGTTGCAGACCCAGTACTTAGTTTCACAGGAGATGTGACTGGTTCAGCAACAATGACCAATCTAGGTAATACTGCAACTGCATTAACAATAGCATCTGGTGCTGTAGAAAATAGTATGTTAGCAGGTTCTATTGCAAATAGTAAACTTGCAAATTCAAGTATAACAGTTGCTACATCTGGTAGTTCAACTGCAACTTCATTGGGTGGAACAATAACATTTGCTGGAACAGGTGGTGAAGTAGATGTTACAGAAAGTTCTGGAACAATTACATATGGATTACCTGCTGATGTTACAGTTGCAAATGACTTAACAGTTAGTGGTAACTTAGTAGTTAGTGGTACAACAACTAACACTGGTTCAACAGTTTCAGATTCAAACTTTACAGGTTTAACAGATGCAAACTCTGGAAATGCAACAGACTTTGGTTTCTATGGTAAATATGTAGAATCATCTACAACAAAATATGGTGGTTTATTCTACGATGCATCAACAGATAATACATTTAGATTATTTACAGATACACAAGTAGAACCTTCAACAACAGTTAATACATCTGGAACAGGATATACTGTAGGTACATTAGTTGCAAATATTACAGGTAATGTAAGTGGTACTTCTGGAAGTACAACAGGAAACGCTGCAACTGCAACTGCACTTGCATCGTCAAGAAACTTTACAGTAAGTGGAGATGCAACTACAGATTCATCACAATCATTTGATGGAACAGGAAATGTTGCATTACCAATCACACTTGCAAACTCTGGTGTATCAGCTGCAACTTATGGTGATGCAAATAGTGTTGCTCAAGTAGCAGTAGATTCAAAAGGTAGAGTAACAAGTGCATCTAATGTAGACATTAGTATGCCTTCATCTCAAGTATCAGACTTTGCAGAAGCAGTATCCGACACAGTAGGTGCAATGTTTACTTCAAATACTGAAACAGGTATTACTGTAACATATCAAGATGCAGACAATACAATTGACCTAGCAGTAGGTACAGTTGCATTAGGTTCTGGAACATCTGGAAACTATGTTGACAATGTTACTGGTGGAACTGGTGTTACTGTAACAGGTAGTGCTGGTGAAGGATGGGAGCCTGCAATTAGTATTGGACAGGCAGTATCAACAACCTCAGATGTAACTTTTGCAGATATAGCTGCAACAGATATAACTGCTGGTGGTAATGTTGTAATTACTGGTAACCTAACAGTTAATGGTTCATCTGTAACAAACAGTTCAACAAACACAACAATTGAAGATGCATTAATAGAACTTGGTTCTGGTAATACTGGTTCAAACAGTAATGACTTAGGTCTTATACTTGAAAGAGGTTCAACAGGTAACAATGCATTTATGGGTTGGGACGAGAGTGCAGATAAGTTTGTTATGGGAACAACCACTGCAACAGGTTCTTCAACAGGTGGTTTAACAGTAACTACTGGAACATTAGTTGCAAACATAGAAGGTAATGTTACAGGTAATGTCTCTGGAAGTGCAGCTACAGTTACAGGTGCAGCTCAATCTGCAATTACAAGTGTTGGAACATTGAGTTCACTTGCAGTTAGTGGTAACCAAACAGTAGGTGGAACACTAGGAGTTACAGGAGCTGCAACAACAAGTTATACAACAATAGGTGCTAGTGCAAAGGCATTCAGAAATACATTTATACATTCTTCTGCACCTAGTGGTTCAGATGGAGCAGTAGGTGATATCTGGATAACATACTCATAGTAACCATATATAATGAATGAGGAAATTGATTAATGAGTTCAAAAGTAAAAACCCCAGCTGGGTGGAATGAAACCAATGGATGGAGAGTTAAAACTCCAGCTGGCTGGAAGAAAGTAGTTGATGTAAAAAGAAAGACTCCAACTGGATGGGAATTCCAGACTGGAACTATACAGGTGCAACAACCTTTTACACAGACATTTCAACAACCATTTCAACAACCTTTTCAACAAGGGTATCAACAACCCTATGAACAAACTATTAGTAGACCTACAACTTATGAGGTGACTATACCTAGACCTACTACTTTTCAAACTCCAAGACCTGCTAACTTTGAACAAACTATTTCAAGACCTACTTCTTATGAAGTAACTATTCCAAGACCTACACAGGTACAGAATAGTAGACCTGCTAATTTCCAAACTCCTAGACCTGCTAACTTTGAACAGACTATTCCTAGACCTACTTCTTACGAAGTGACTATACCTAGACCCACTTCTTACGAGGTAACTATTCCTAGACCAACACAGGTACAGAATAGTAGACCATCAAGTTATGAGGTAACTATACCAAGACCTACAAGTTATGAGGTAACTATACCAAGACCTACTTCTTACGAACAAACAATACCTAGGCCTACAACTTATCAGATTCAGAATCATAGACCACAACAGTATAACTATCAGATTCAGAATCATAGACCACAACAGTATAACTATCAGATTCAAAATCATAGACCTGCTCAGTATAATTATCAAATACAGAATCATAGACCACAACAGTATAACTATCAGATTCAGAATCATAGACCAGCTAATTATCAAACAGGGGCTCATGGTTTTAGACCAGTTAATAACCAACAAACATACCAAGTGAATTTTCATACTGCGGCAAACCCTAAGTTTGGTGCTGGTGCAACAAACCAACAGTTTCCTAATGCTCAGATGATTTGGAGTGGTACAGCTTTACCAAATTTCCAACCAGTAGGCCCATGGTCTCCAAATCAGATAAATACTCAGCAACCTTATAATTATCAACAACAGAATAGTAGACCTACTACTTACCAGTCTCAAGGTCATGCAACTAGACCACAGAATTACCAAACTCAAGGTCATGCAACTAGACCACAAAATTATCAGACTACTGGTCATGCAACTAGACCACAGAATTACCAAACTCAAGGACATTCTACTAGACCACAAAATTACCAAACTCAAGGTAATAGACCTGCTAACTATGAGGTAACCATTAATAGACCTGCTAACTATGAGCAAACTATTAACAGACCTGCTAACTATGAACAAACAATACCTAGACCTACTAACTATCAAACTAGTAGACCTGCTAACTATGAGCAAACTATTAACAGACCTGCCAACTATGAACAAACTATTAATAGACCTGCTAACTATGAGGTGACTATACCTAGACCAACTCAGTTACAAAATAGTAGACCTACTAATTTCCAAACTAGTAGACCAGCAACCTTTGAACAGACTATTAGTAGACCTTCAACATTTGAACAGACTATTCCTAGACCAACTCAGTTGCAAAACAATAGACCTGCTAACTTTGAACAGACTATCAGTAGACCTGCCAACTATGAAGTGACATTGACTAGACCAGCAAATAGACCATCGACTAGACCTTCTACTAGACCAAGTACAAGACCATCGACTCGACCAGTATCTACATGGGATGGTGATTTGAATAAACCTTGGCCTTAAACCTTACTATATACTAGTACAGTTTATATTATGGAGTTATTATGTTATTAATTTATGACCACGACAATGTTTTACACATTACCAATGAAAGAGGACTTCGTTGGAATTATGACAAAGCAGACAAACCACAATTTTCATTTGACTACGATTTTTTATTCTATATAGAACAAGATGAGTTATTTGAAATAGAATTAGGTGAAGAAACTTCTATAATAACAGATGAACAAAAATCTGAAATTCTAGAATATTTAAACCTTTTAGAACCACCTCTAAGTTTAACACTTGCTAATCAGTATATAAAAGATTTAAGAAATGAAACAATTGATAAANTCNATTATGTTCATGAGGAATTTACAAGAGGTATATGTGGATTTGNNGNTGTANCTGCTCTNGTTATTGCTGGTAGAGAAGGTTCTCAAGACCCTAGACGACAAGTTGCAAGAAGAATTATGGAGTGGTGTGACTTTGCACATGGTTTATGTGAAAGACTAGTTGAAGAATTAACACAAACTTTAGATGAAGATTGCAAAGACTTTAGTCATTATTTAAATAATCTTGCAGAAATTCCTAGAGTAGGACATTTCATGGATGACTCACCGATTGATGAAAGATTTAATACCGATACATTAGATGTTAATGGTGGTGAGGATAAATTGGGTGAAGACAAAAAAGCAGTCTAAACTAGTTAATGGTTTACAAGAAGATAACTATGATGAATATCTGGATAACTATGCATGGTTAGAACATCCTCTTAACATTGAATACCTAGATAGACCNAAACCAATAAAATCTCTTCCTTTCCAACAAGTATGGGTAATTGATAATTATCTATCACCAGCCATATGGAGTTCATGGAGACAATGGAGAGATGCACAAATAAACTGGGGACGACAAAATAAAGTCTTTAGAGATGGAGAATNCCAACATCTCTATTGGGGTGAAGCTGTATACNTTAATATTGCAGAAACAGNNGGAAGTGGAACTTGTTTAAAAAATGCATATGGTAGTGGTAAGATGGTTAGTTATGCATTACGCAATTTTAATAATCGTAGATTCCTAACATCTAGTTGGAAAGANAATGTTCAAGCAAGAAATCACNAAGGATATAGGGATGTTCATACTGATTGGTTTATCCATAAATTAAGACAAGATTTTAGATTTAATTGGGAATACTTTCAATATTGTGGATGGAATGGACAAACCATAGGTCAAGATGGTACAGTGCATGAAGATACACACTTAAATGAATCTGCTCTTGATAATTTATCATTTCTATATTACGACCAAGAAAAGTGGGAAGAAGACTGGGGTGGTGATTTAATTTTTTACAATAGAGAATATCATGACCATAATATAACAGGTATTCCAGAAGATGAAGAAAAATATGAAGTAGGTAGAGTGCAATATAGACCTAATCGTTTGGTAGTAATGAATGGTGCAGTAACACATAGACATCCAGCACCATCAGCTGAATATACAAAGGAAAATGGATTTCCTTTTCGAACAAGTATGGTAGTTCGTGGAGACCGATGTAGTCTTTTTGAGTAACCATAAGTATTAGTATGAAAACAAAAACAATTTTAATTATGGGACTGCCTGGCAGTGGAAAAACTTACATCTCAAAATGTCTACTTGAACATTTAGATGCAGACCATTTCAATGCAGATGCAGTCCGAGCCCAACACAATGATTGGGATTTCTCAGAGGAAGGTAGAATGAGACAAGTACATAGGATGAAAGACCTATGTAGAGAATCCGAAAAACCATATGCAATTATGGATTTCGTATGTCCATTTACTCAAGGTCGACAAATTTTAAATCCAGATTATATAATCTTTATGGATACAATTGATAAAGGTAGATATGCAGATACTAATAAAGCATTTCAAAGACCTTTAAAAAATGAAATAGATTATCTGGTAGAAGACCAGAATGGTGAACTTCATTCAGAAGTTATTGCAAGAGAAATACTTGCAGACAATAAAAGGTTTGATGAAAATAAACCTACTACACAAATGTTAGGTAGATTTCAACCTTTTCATGATGGTCATCATGCACTATTTAAAAGATGTTTTGATAAAACAGGACAAGTAGTAATTATGGTTCGTGCAATGGAAAACACTGCAAAGAATCCATTTGATTTCAAGACAGTAAAACAAAACATTAAAATGTTTTTACTAGGAGAAGGATACGAAGAAAATGTACACTATATTATACAGAAAGTACCGAACATTGTCAACATAACATATGGAAGAGATGTGGGGTACAAGATAGAAGAGGAGTCTTTTGATAAAGAGACAGAATCAATCTCTGCAACAGAGATTAGGAGACAACTTGGATACTCACAGTAAGTCAATTGCAAAAGCATTTTCATGGAGAATTATTGCAACAGTTACTACTGGATTAATTAGTTATTTTCTTACAGGTTCAGTTGAGGTTGCAGCTGGTATCATGACTTTTGACTTCTTTTTAAAATTATTATTATATTATTTACACGAGCGAATATGGACGAATGCCCAATAAAAGAACAAGAAATACTATTTGAATGTGTTCAAGACACAGAAAATAGTTTNTTTGAACCCATCCCAGCAAANAAAGTTAGACCAGAGTGGTTTAAGAAATTACCTTTGTATNTAGATAATTATGATGAAACATCTGAAACCATAAAAAAATGTCCAGCTATGCAAGACTGGATGAACATGGGTTATCTAATTAGAAATAGACATACTGTTATTGTTGCATTAAGTAAAGGTGATAAAGAAAATGAACCGATATCANTTGCACTTGCACTAAAAGATGATATTCCAAAAGATAAATTTGAAAAACTTAGAGAACTGGTTAAGGAGTTCAATAAGACTGGTAGTTTAGATGATACTGATAGAATACATGAGTATTGTATGTCACATCNTCTTCTTGTAGANGAACTAACAGGTAATTATGTTNTAGGTGGTCATCCAGCTGCACAANCAAGAGGTAGTGGTTNTGANGANAAAATGGCATTTAAATTTAAATTAGATTTTNTAATANCNACACCTAAAGGAACTTCTACATATTGGTTAGACCCATTTCTTATTTAANAATCCATNCTTTCATGCATGGCAAGGAGTAATAGATACTGATNCATTTAATCAATTGACAACTAATAATATGTGTATTTTTTATCCAAAGGCAGATAAAAGTTTTATTATACCAAAAGGTACACCAATAGTACAACTCGTACCTTTTGTTAGATATCCTTGGAAACATAAGATTGAGTATCGTACAAAAGAAGAACTTTTAGAAAGAATGAATGACCCAATTGTAGANTTAATGGAAAAACGAGGAAGGGGTGGAATAAAAGAATTTGACCACTTTTATAGGAAAAAACTTGCAGCTAAAAAGGAGTGGAACTAATGTTTATACCAATGTTTTCATGGAATGTATTTAGAACAAATCTCNTAGATGAGGGATACATTACTCGTGAACAACTTAATGCAATGAAGAAAGAGTCTTATACCATGAGGAAAGAAAATCCAGTTGGTAGGAATCGTTCTAATAATGCATCTGGTTGGCAGTCCGATGATGGTGTAAATGAAAGACCTATATTCCAATCTTTATTAAATGGTGTTGAGAGTGTTTTCAACAATGAAGTTTTTCCATATTACATGGGTGAATATAAAAATGATTATGAAGTAGANCATGGTAACTACTGGGTAAATATTAATTACAATACTTCATANAATAATCCCCATACACATCCTGGCTGTTGGTACAGTGGTGCATTCTATGTACAAATACCAGAAGAAACTAAAAATGATGGGTGGGTACAATTCCAGAGTGGNCAAGCACATCACATGTCAGANTTTACCCACATGTCTAGAAGAGATGCAGACAATTTTGGATTTATACCACAGGAAGGTGATTTATTATTATTTCCTTCTGCAATGATACATTATGTAGAACCACATAGTAGTGACTTTGAAAGAATATCTATTGCATTTAATAATAGTTTTAAAAGTAAACAAACTGGTGAAATAAACAAAGATTTGGGTGGACGACCAAGTTTCAATGATGTTATGGAGTTTAGTGTTTTACCAGATGGAAATCTTGAATTCCCTAAATAACCTTATATAACCAACCTTTCTAGGCATTTTAGGAGAATCATGGAATTGGAATCAATACATCTACTTTGGAATTTAGTACTTACTGGTATAGTAGCCCCATTCGTGTGGTTCATAATGCAATTACATAATGAAACAAAACGATTAGAAATATTATTAAATCGTACACGAGAAGAAATGAATCGTGACTTTGTTTCTAAAGAAGANCTAAAAAGAGATATGGAAAGAATGATGGACTCTTTAGATAACATCAATAAAAAAATAGACGATTTTTTACTTTCAAATCAAAAATAACATAAATAGTATTAGAGAAAATAAATTTCTAATAGGATTATGTTATGGCAGCTCCAAACAGCAAAGCAACACTTAAAGAATATGCACTAAGACAACTGGGTAAACCAGTGTTAGATATCAATGTAGATGATGACCAGATTGATGATATCATCGATGATGCATTACAATATTTTGCAGAGTACCACTATGATGGTACTATTCGTACATTTTTAAAACATCAAATTAACGACAACGACCTTGCAAACCAAAAACAGGATGCAAGTATAGGTCAATCAACTACTGGTTCACATATATCTTCTAATATGACATTTAAAGAAGGACAAGGATATGTTGTTCTTCCAGAATCAGTATTATCAGTATTAAGAATATTTCCATTTGTAGATAAGTCTGGACTTAATATGTTCGACTTAAGATATCAATTAAGACTAAATGACCTTTATGATATTTCTTCTACATCTATCATACAATATGAAATGGTACAAAACCATATTCAATTACTGGACGAAATTCTAATCGGTCAAGTTCCAATTAGATTTAATAAAGCACAAAACAGATTATACTTAGATATGGATTGGTCAAATGCAGTTACATCTGGTGAATATATTTTGATAGATTGTTATAGAAAAATAGACCCAACACAATTTACAGATATATACAACGATGTTTGGTTAAAGAAATATGTCACTGCATTAATTAAAAAACAATGGGGTCAAAACTTATCTAAATTCGAAGGAGTTCAGTTGCCTGGCGGAGTTACTCTACAAGGTAGACAAATCCTAGAAGATGCAAACACAGAAATTGAAAAGCTAGAAGAACAAAGTAATTTATTACAAACCGAATCTGCTCTAATGATGGGTTAATATTATGCCTACNAATGTATATTTTAATCATGCAGTTCAATCAGAACAAAATTTGCATGAAGACTTGGTAGTAGAATCTCTTAGATTCTATGGACACGAGTGTTTTTACTTACCACGAACAATCGTNGATGAGGATGAACTCTTTGGTGAAGATACAGCATCTAAGTATGGTGATGCATATCAAGTAGAAATGTATATAGAAAATACCGAAGGATTTGATGGTGAGGGAGACTTACTATCTAAGTTTGGTGTAGAGGTACGAGACCAAGCAACTTTTGTTTTATCAAGAAGAACATGGGATAGATTTGTATCATTAGATAGTAATCTTGCAGTAACAACAAGACCTAACGAAGGTGATTTAATATACTTCCCTCTTGGAAACCAAGTATTTGAAATAAGGTTCGTAGAACATGAGAACCCATTTTACCAGTTAGGTAAACTTAATGTATTCAAACTACAATGTGAAACATTCGAGTACTCACATGAAGAGATTGATGTAGGTATTGCAGAACTAGATAACATCGAAGACCAATTCTCATATCAAGTATCAATGACACTTGGTGCTGGTTCTGGAGACTTTGTAGTGGGTGAAACTGTAACACAAACAGTTGCAACTGGTAAAACTGTATCTGGTAATGTAGTAGATTACTCATCTCAAGGTGCAACTTCTAAAACACTTAAAGTTAATAATATTACATTTAGTGATACAGATGTACCAACTGGTAGTACCATGTTTGTATTATCTGCACAAGCAGGTGCTGGTAATATTGTAGGTGCAACTTCTAATGCTACCAGAGTAATTACAACTGCACCAGACCAATATACAATGCCTAATGACCCACTTGCAGATAATAAAGACTTTGAAACAGCAGGTTCTAATATCATAGACTTTAGTGAAAGTAACCCATTTGGAAACCTATAAATATAATTATGGCAATATGGTATTTGAATATGTTACAAGAAGATGAAAAAAGAATGAAAGATTTTGACCAAAAGTATCACGATTATTGGCAAAGTAATCGAAGAGCAGAAGTATATAAAAGTGTTCAAGGACATTGGGGTGTTCGATTCTTCGAAGACAAGATGTGGGTAACAGATGAAATATATAAAGGACATAGTGAAGTATATGCAGAATCAGCTGCAGAGAATTATGTATTAGGAATCAAAAATGTTAGGTAAAGCACATTTCTATCATGAAGCAATCAAAAGAGCAGTATCAGTNTTTGGTACTATGTTCAATGAGATTGATATTCANAGAGATGNNNATGGGTCTGGAAGTGCAACTCANAATGTAAGAGTTCCNTTATCNTATGGNCCTAAACAAAAGTTTATTGCAAGANTAGANNNNGCNGNNGANNTNATGGATGCAATANAANGTCNAGGGTTGCAATGACTTTACCAAGAATNGCATTNGATATTACAGGATTAACATANGATGCAGAAAGAAAACTTGGTAAATTAAAACAATANAAACTNCANGATAGTNGTGANAATACNGTTTTNAGAACACAGTTTGCACCAGTTCCTTATAATATAAACTTTGGTTTATATNTTTTATCAAAAAATACCGAAGATGCATTACAGATTGTAGAACAAATTCTACCATTCTTTACACCAGACTTTACAGTTACAATGACTACAGTGCCAGGCACTAATGAGAAAAGGGATGTACCTATTATATTATCAGATGTATCTTATACAGACGAATACGAAGGAGACTTCCAATCTCGTAGAGTTATTACATGGAATCTAAATTTTGAAATGAAAACATACCTATATGGTTCTATATCATCTTCTGAAATTATTAGAGATGTTCGTGCAAGAACCTATATATCAGANGATGGTCAAGTAGACTCGACTGCTGGGAGACAAAGTGAGATTAAACAAGTACCTAATCCAACTGGTGCAAGTCCAGAAACAAGTCCACTAAATATAACTGAAACAATAAACTTTTTTGATGGGAATGACTCAGANTATAATACTGATAAAACCAATATTTAATTATGAAAAAATCTATAGATGAAAAACTAGATGAACTTCTAGACATCAACAACGAAGCAGAAGAAGTCGTTAAAGAAACCAATAAACAACTCATTCCTAGGGACTCTGGTGGTCGTTTTGCAGAAAGGAAGGGTGAACAACAGGTTGACTATAAATACACCAGAAACACGCTGTATGGACTTGTAGAGAGGGGTCAAGATGCTATTGAAGGAATCCTAGACCTTGCAAAAGAAAGTGAACACCCGCGAACCTATGAGGTCGCAGGACAATTAATTAAAACAGTATCCGAAACATCTGAAAAGTTATTACAAATACAAAAGATGATGGACGATTTAGAAGATGATAAACCCAAACACCAAACAACAAATCAAAACTTGTTTGTAGGGTCTACTGCTGAATTGCAGAAACTATTGAAGAAACAGAATGCCGAAACCGAAGAATGAAGGATATCTAGGTAATTCCCAAGTAAAANGAAGTGGNGTTNCCGAAGAATGGGATGACNAAAAGGTTCAAGAGTATTTAAGATGTACTCGTGACCCAGCTTATTTCATATCAAAATACATAAAAATCATATCACTAGATGAGGGGTTAGTACCATTCAAACTCTATGAATATCAAGAAAATCTTATTAATCACTTTAATGATAACAGGTTTAACATTGTCCTTGCCTGTAGACAATCTGGAAAGTCAATCACAGTATGTGCCTACCTTCTTTGGTATCTCTTGTTCCACCCAGANCAAACAGTGGCCATACTTGCAAACAAGGGTGCTACAGCAAGAGAGATGTTATCTCGTATAACAACCATGTTGGAAAATGTACCATTCTTTTTACAGCCAGGCACTAAAGCACTAAACAAAGGAAGTATTGATTTTGAAAACAATTCTAGAATCCTTGCATCAGCAACTACTACATCATCGATTCGTGGTTTATCTGTTAACCTTCTTTATCTTGATGAGTTTGCCTTTGTAGAAAATGCAGAACCATTTTATACTGGTACATATCCAGTAATTACATCTGGTAAAAACTCGAAGGTTATTATTACATCTACTGCAAATGGAGTAGGTAATATGTTCCATCGTATCTGGGAATCCTCAGTTACAGGGTCAAATGAGTTTGCAAACTACCAAGTTAACTGGAATGATGTGCCAGGCAGAGANGAAAGGTGGAANGAAACTACCATTGCAAATACATCTGAGTTACAGTTTGAACAAGAATTTGGTAATTCGTTCTTAGGAACAGGGAGAACATTAATACCATCTAATGTAATTTTAGGACTAATGTCTGAAAATCCTCAAGAATTATATGGTCAATGTAGGGTTTATAAAAAACCTAAACCACATCATGAGTATATAATGACTGTTGATGTTGCAGAAGGTAAAGGATTAGACTATTCAACATTTACTATATTTGATATACATGATGGTAATATGTTTGAACAAGTATGTACATTTAGGGATAATATGATATCTCCTATGTTATTACCAGATATATGTGCAAAATATGGTAAGTTATATAACGATGCACTTATTATCGTAGAGAATAATAATCAAGGTACAATGGTATGTAGAGAGTTATATTACGAACTAGAATATGAAAATATGTTCATGACTAGTTCTGTAAAAGCAGATGGAATAGGAGTTAGAATGACCAAGAAGGTNAAAGCACAGGGATGTGCAGCTCTTAGAGAGATAATGGAAGAGAATAAACTCTATATAAGAGACTCAGACACTATTCAAGAGTTTGCAACCTTTGTATCAAAAGGACAATCTTGGCAAGCAGATGGTGGTTGTCATGACGATATGGTGATGAATTGTGTTATGTTTGCATGGTTTGTTAGTACACCATTGTTTAAAGATATGTCAAGTGCAGANTTAAAATCTATGTTATATGCAGANAAACAAAAAGAAATCGAAGACGATATAGTCCCAATAGGTATTATAGNNANTGGTCANGAATACANNTACCTTNNNAGAAGGTGGAGATGTNTGGNCNGTTGTGGATNATNANGANNATTATGGGACTTTTTAAAATCAAAGAAATACTAAATACTATGGACGAACAACAANNNATGTGGTTCTGTCAGAATAGAAATAAACTTTTTATGGGAGAAAACTAAAATGGCATTTCAAGTATCACCTGGCGTACAAGTCAGAGAAATCGATGTTACAAATGTAGTTCCAGCTATTTCATCAAGTATTGGTGCATTCGCTGGTGAATTTAGTTGGGGCCCAGTTGATGAAGTTAGAACTATAACATCCGAGAAGGAATTGGTAGGAGTGTTTGGAGAACCTAAAGACGCAGGTAGCGATGGTTACAATACTGTACTTGGGAAGAAAGAACACTTTTATTCAGCTGCAAACTTTTTAAAATATGGAAATAATTTAAAAATAGTTCGTGGGCATAATGGTATTGCCGCAGGTCAAACTGGGCAAATGCTTAATGCAACAACAGGTTCAGCTGGAATACTAATTAAAAACCCTACACATTACTATGAGTCAAACTACCATTCTGGTAGTGCAGCTGGTAGTGCTGGATTATTTTCAGCAAGATGTGTTGGTTCTCTCGGTAATAGTTTGAAAGTATCTATGTGTACAAGTGCTAATGCATTTCAACAAGCTTCTGTTACTACTGTTTCCGATAGTAGTATTTCAGTAGGTCATACACAAATTACTGTCGCAGATGGTACTAAATTTGTGGTTGGTGACTTAATACAGTTTGCGAACTCAGCAGATGTATACAAAATATCAGCAATATCATCAAATGATATAACATTCCACTTGAACACAGATAGTTCACAAGGTCTACAAGTTGTACCAACCAATGGTTCAAACATTGCTAGAGGGTGGGAATTTGCAAGTAACTTTACTAAAGCTCCTGGCTCTAGTCCAGATGCACTTGCAAATAGTTCATCATTAGATGAAGTGCATGTTATTGTTATCGATGAAGATGGTAAGATTACAGGTATACCTGGCGAAATCTTAGAAGTATTTGAAGGACTGTCACAAGCATCAGATGCTAAAGATTCAGAGGGCAACTCTAACTACTATGTTGATAAAATAAGATACAACTCTAACTACATTTTCTGGACAAACCACGATTCAGCTACAGATGAAGCAGGAAAAACATTCGCAGGAGCTGGAGCAGCTTTTGACCAACATACCTTACCTTTAGGTGGGTCTTTGTCACATGGAGTAGATGGATATCCTTTATCTTCTGGAGCAAAAAACACAGCAAACACCACATTTTTTGGTGATGCTGAAACTCAAGATGTTGACTTTATAATTGCAGGCCCACTAGATGGGTATGCATCTGGTAGTGTAGTATCTACACTTGCAGAAGCAACAACTCAAGCAAATAATTTAATCGCATTATGTGAAGCACGAAAAGATTGCATGGCAATCATTTCACCTCGTAAAGCTGATTGTGTAAACAACAGTGGAAGTGAGTCAACAAGTGTTATTGCATTTGCAGAAACATTAACTTCAAGTTCATATGCAGTAATGGATAGTGCATGGTGTTATCAGTATGATAAGTATACAGATAACTTCTGTTATACACCAGCATGTTCACATACAGCAGGTGTAATGGCAAGAACTGATGCAGATAGAGATGCATGGTTCTCACCAGCAGGATTTAGCAGAGGACAAATCTTAGGTATTACTAAATTGTCTTTCAATCCAAATCAAGCTGAAAGAGATGCACTATATAAGAAGAGAGTTAATCCATTAGTAACTTTCCCTGGCCAAGGGACTGTATTGTTTGGAGATAAAACTTTACTCTCAAGTGCAAGTGCATTTGATAGAATTAATGTTAGAAGATTATTCATTGTTATGGAGAAGGCAATCGCAACAGCTGCTAAATTCCAATTATTCGAATTTAACGACGCGTTTACAAGAGCTCAATTTAGAGCAACGATTGAACCTTTCCTAAGACAAGTAAAAGGAAGACGAGGAATAGTAGATTTCCAAGTTGTTTGTGATGACACAAATAACTCACAAGCAATTGTGGATGCAAATCAATTCCAAGCGTCTATTTTCGTTAAACCTAATAGAAGTATCAACTTCATCACACTAAACTTCGTTGCAGCTAGGTCTGGTGTAGAATTCGAAGAAGTATATGGTGCAACTAATACCCAGTATGGAAACTAAGGAGTAAGACATGGCAACTATAGATGAATTTAAGTCGCAGTTGATAGCTGGTGGAGTTCGTTCCAACAGATTTAAAGTCTTTGTACCTAGAATGGGTGAGAACATAGAATTTATGTGCAAAACTGCCGCAATTCCTGGCTCAACCCTTCCAGTAGTCGAAGTACCTTTTAGAGGTCACAGACTTAAAATTGCTGGGGATAGGACTTTCGAAGATTGGACAATTACAGTAATCAACGATGTAAACTTTACTGCTAGAACAGCAGTAGAACAATGGATGGAAAGCATACAAGAATTAGATAGTGGTGTTGGTGCAACTGACCTAGAATATCTAGTTTCAAGAGCAACTATATCTCAATTAAATAGGGATGACAGTATTATTGCAACATATGAGTTGTATAATATGTACCCTCAAACAGTAGCACAAATTGATTTATCATATGATACTGCTGATGAGATACAGACTTTTGATGTAACATTCAGTTATTCTCACTGGGAAAGAACTCTTTAATTAGAGTTCCTTCTTTAGTGTTATAAATATATATTATGGAAATATTTGGATTTGAAATAAAGAGGAAAGACGCAGAGGAACTAGCACCATCCTTTGTTGCTCCTATTAATGACGATGGAGCTCAAGTTTTAGAAGTTGGGCAAGGTGGTTATGCAATAGGTGGCGGAATGGCCCAAGGGACATTCGTAGACATGGAAGGTGGAATTAAGTCTGAACAAGACTTGATTCTAAGATACCGAACAATGTCATTGATACCAGAGGTTGATATGGCAATTGACGATATCGTTCAAGAAGCAATTTCTTCTAATGATTTAGATGCACAGGTTGGTATCAATCTAGATGCAACTAAACTTTCAGATTCAATTAAATCCAAGGTTAGGGATGAATTCTCAGAGGTCTTACGACTTTTGAGATTCAACCAGACCTCTTCTGAAATATTCAGAAAGTGGTATGTAGATGGAAGAATGTACTTCCACTTACTAGTCGACCCAAAGAGTCCTAAAAAAGGTATCGTTGGGTTAAGAATGATTGACCCTCTTCAAATGAAAAAGGTCAGAGAAGTTAGTAAGAAAAAAGATAAGAATGGTGTAGAAATTGTAGACAAAGTAAAAGAGTTCTACACTTATAATCAAAGTGGTTTTGAGAAAAACCAGTCCTATGGTGGACAGGGTGGTCAGACCCTTATGATATCACCAGATGCAGTTGTTTACACTACCTCTGGAATGATGGATGCAAACAGACGAAACATCATCGGTTATATGCACAAAGGATTGAAAGCAGCTAACCAATTAAGAATGATGGAAGATGCACTTGTTATTTACAGAATATCAAGAGCTCCAGAAAGAAGAATATTCTACATTGATGTAGGTAATCTTCCGAAGGCAAAAGCAGAACAGTATCTTGCAGATACTATGACTAGATATAAGAATAAACTAGTCTACAATGCAGATACAGGTGAAGTCAGAGATGATAGAAAACATATGAGTATGTTGGAAGATTTCTGGTTACCAAGAAGAGAAGGTGGAAGAGGAACAGAGATTACCACCTTGCCTGGCGGTCAGAACCTAGGTGAAATAGAAGATATTATATACTTCCAAAGAAAACTGTTCCGAAGTTTAAATGTACCTATCTCTAGGTTAGAAACTGAAAGTGGTTTCTCTTTAGGTAGGACAACTGAGATATCAAGAGATGAGGTTAAGTTCTCACGATTTGTAGATAGACTCAGAATGAAGTTTAGTAGTATGTTTATGGATATATTACGAACTCAGTTGGCACTGAAAGGAATTATGCCAATTGAAGAATGGGAACTTGAGAAAGAGAACATTAGGTTCGATTATCAAAAAGATTCTCATTTTGTAGAAATGAAGGATGCCGAAATCTTAAGAGAAAGGGTAACTTCATTAAGGGAGTTGGATGAGTTTGTTGGTAAATACTATTCTCAACAATGGATTAGAAAGAATGTTCTTAGACAATCCGAAGAAGAAATAGAAATGATTGATGGACAAATCGAAGACGAAAAAAATAACGAAGATGGGGAAGGAGAGGACTCCTTTGACATGTAAGAGGTAAAATATTATGGCAAGAGAAGATGTTAAAAAAGTAATAGATTCAATTGAAGCAGGTGATAATGTTAGTGCATCTAACGCTTTTAGTGCAGCTATGGTTGATAAACAAAAAGAAGCAATCGATACTAAAAGATTGGATGTTCAACTGGATTGGTTAAACAAACAGGAACAACCAGCAAATGAAGAAATTTAAAGAATTAGTTCAATCATTAGATGAAGTGAAAAAATTCAAATTACCTCGTGGTGAACAAGAGGTAGATTCCTACATGGAAAAAGGTGCAAAAGGAAAGAAAGTACCTATCGTTATTGCAAAAAAATCTAATAAATATAAAGTTTATGTAGATGGGCAAGAACTTGCAGTTTACAATAATGAAAAGTTAGCAAGGAAGAATGCAAAAGAGTTAATAAAATTATTAGGAGAAGACCTTAGTGATTTTATAGAAGAAGTTTTAGATGAACCGAAGATAGAAGATACTCTTGGGTTCTCGAATGGTTTGAAAGGTAATCAAACCTACAACGATGTTGCAGAAAAGATTGCAACTATAAAATAGGAGAAGACATGTTTTTAATTTCAGAACAACAATCAGAAGAAGTAAATCTTATTACTGAGGTTAATAAAAATGGTGGTAAGGATACTTTCATTGAAGGTGTTTTTCTTCAAACAAATTTAAAAAACAGAAATGGTCGTGTTTACCCAATGGATATCATGGAAAATGAGGTAAATCGATACAATAAAGAATTCATTAAGAAGAATCGTGCATATGGGGAACTGGGTCATCCAGAAGGCCCTACCATCAATTTAGAAAGAGTTAGTCATTTGATTACTTCTTTAGAGAAAGATGGTAACAATTTTGTCGGTAAGGCAAAAATAATGAATACTCCAATGGGTAATATAGTTAAAGGACTGTTGAATGATGGTGCTAAACTAGGCGTGTCCAGTAGGGGTATGGGGTCAGTAGCCCAGAAAAACGATGCACAATATGTCCAGAAAGATTTCATGCTTGCAACTGCAGCTGATATCGTGGCAGACCCTTCTGCACCAGATGCTTTTGTAGATGGTATTATGGAAGGTGTTGAGTGGATAAATGAAAGCGGTGTAATTAAAGCCGTAGAGATTGAATCATGGAAAGACCAGATTCGACAAACCAAACAGCGCCAATTGGATGAGAAGAAATTAGAAATTATGAAAAGTTTCTTCTCTAAACTATAAAAGTTATAAATACATAGTAAAGAACAAATAATTCGTTCTTAATTTGTAATTATAGAAATTTACATAGGGGATAAACACATGTCAGATGAAATTAAAAATCAAGACGAAGTAATGGAAGCGTCAGCTCCTGTTGCTAATAAGGGTGTTGTTACTCCAGAAAAAGACCCAGAGAAGTCTTCTCTTGCATCTGTTGATAAAGCAGGTGATGCTACTAAACCTAGTAAAAAAAGAAAAGGTGACCAAGATAAGAAAGATGCACCTCAGAAATTATCAGCTTCTTATAAAGAAGATACAGATAGTGAAGAGGAAGTCGTAGTTGAAGATTTAACTAAGATGGAAGCTCTTAGAAAAATTATCGAGGAACTCAAAGGTTTTGAAAAGGAAGACATCCAGTCCTTAGTCAATGAAATGATGAAGAAAGATGACGAAGATGAAGACGATGAAGATGAAGATGAAAAATCTGAGTCAACAAAGGCTGACCTTCTAAAGAAAATTGCTGAACATTTCAAATCAGAGGACGAAGAAGTTGTGAAAGAATCTTTAGCTGCAATCTTAGAAACATCTAAAAAAGATGATGAAGAAGATGAAGACGAAGAAGAGATGGATGAAGCATCTATGAAGATGGCATCCAAAAAAGATGACGAAGACGAAGACGAAGACGAAGATGAAAAATCAGAATCTTACGATATGTCAGACGACATCGATGCTCTAGTTGGTGGTGAAGACCTTTCAGAAGAATTCAAATCAAAAGCAAGAACAGTTTTCCAAGCAGCTGTATCTGCAAAAGTTAGTGAAATCAAAGAAGACCTAGAATCTCAAAAGAGAGACGAAGTTGTTGAAGTATCTAACGAAATCAAAGAAGAATTAGTTAATAAAGTTGATTCATTCTTAGGTTATGTTGCAGAAGAGTGGGTAAAAGATAACGAACTTGCAATCGAAAGAGGACTTAAGTCTGAGTTAACAGAAAACTTTATACAAGGACTTAAATCATTATTTGAAGACCATTATGTTGAAGTTCCAGACGACAAATTAGATGTTGTTGACGAACTTGCAAGTAAAATCGAAGAAGTAGAAGCTAAACTAAATGAAGAAGTTTCTAAAAACATCGATTTATCTCAAGAAAGAGATGAACTTGTTAGAACACAAGTGGTTGGACAGGTTTCTAAAGACCTCACTGAAAGTGAAGTCGAGAAACTTACAAAGTTAATTGAAGACATCGACCAAGATGAAAATTTTGAGTCTAATGTTAAAACAATTAAGGAATCTTACTTTAATGACTCTAAAGAGACTTTACAGTTAGATGAGGAAGTGGTTAGTGATAGCGATGAAAATACTTCGACCAAGGTAAACCTTGACCCAAGTATGGCTGCATATTCTGCCGCATTAGGAAAAGTTGACCCTAACAAATATAGATAGGTCAATTTTAAATATTAACACTTTTTAAAAATTAAGGGGATACATAAAATGTTTATGTCAGAAACTTTACAAGAGAAGTGGCAGCCAGTATTGAGTCATCCAGATTTACCAGAAATCACTGACCCATACAAAAAAGCTGTAACTTCTGTGGTTCTTGAGAACCAAGAAAGAGCCTTTAACGAAGAAAATGGAATCCAAGGATTAACTGAGGATGCACCAATCAACAACGCTGGTGGCGCTGTTGGTGGAACAGGTGTAGACAACTGGAATCCTATTCTAATTTCTTTAGTTCGTAGGTCTCTTCCAAACCTAATCGCATACGACATCTGTGGTGTGCAACCAATGACTGGCCCTACAGGATTAGTATTCTGTATGAAGGCTAGATATAACGATAATACTTCAAGACTTGCAATGTCAGAAGCATTATTTAACGAAGCTGATTCAGATTTCTCTGGAGCAGGAGCCCAAGCAGGTACAGACCCATTCGGTGATGCAGCTGCTTATGCAACTGGTACTGGTATGACTACTGGTGCGGCAGAAGCAAAAGGTGACAGTGCGTCAAACGCATTTGCATCTATGGCTTTCACAATTGAGAAAGCAACTGTTACTGCTAAGTCTAGAGCTCTTAAAGCTGAATACACAATCGAACTTGCACAAGACCTTAAAGCAATTCATGGTCTTGACGCTGAAACAGAACTTGCAAATATCTTATCTGCTGAAATCTTAGCTGAAATCAACAGAGAAGTTGTAAGAACTGTTAACTTGCAAGCAAAAGCTGGTGCTCAAACTGGTGTTGCTAACGCAGGTAGATTCGACCTAGATGTTGATTCATCTGGTAGATGGTCAGTTGAGAAGTTCAAAGGCATGCTTTTCCAAATTGAGAGAGATGCTAATGTAATCGCAAGAGAGTCAAGAAGAGGAAAAGGTAACTTTATCCTTTGTTCTTCTGATGTAGCTTCTGCATTGTCAATGGCAGGAATGCTTGACTATGCTCCAGCACTTAACACTGAATTAACAGTTGACGATGCTGGTAACACTTTTGTTGGTGTTCTAAATGGTAAGTACAAAGTGTACATTGACCCATATTACACTCTTGACCCAGTAAGTGGTCACAACAACGAAGGTTACATGACAGTCGGTTATAGAGGTTCAAACCCATATGACGCTGGTGTTTTCTATTGCCCATATGTTCCATTACAAATGGTTCGTGCAATTGGTGAAAACTCTTTCCAACCTAAGATTGGTTTTAAAACAAGATATGGAATGATATCTAACCCATTCGTGGGAAGCGCTCCTAGTGATGGTCTAGCTTCAGCTGGTTCAAACTTCTACTACAGAAAGGTTGAAGTAGAAAATATTCTATAAACCTTAAGTCTTAGACTTTTATAAGAAAGGGACTCTTCGGAGTCCCTTTTTTTATTGTTATAAATACTAGTATGACAAATAGACAAATAACAACTGCATCGTGGGCTGGTAATCTTCCAGATAATTTATCTTATCTTGCACCAACTCAATTTGAATTATTGGTTAAGAAATTACCCAATACAAAATACTTTGCAACTGGAGTCAATGTACCATCTGTAAGTGTTGCAGAGACAATATCTGCTACAAGTTTGGGTGCAAGTGTTAAACTGCCTGGCGACAAGATTACTTTTGGTGAATTAACTATTAGTTTTATAGTTGATGAGAATATGGAAAACTGGACTGAGTTATA
>NYUU01000001.1:26975-30479 GCA_002684175.1 Synechococcus sp. CPC35 | reverse complement strand
GATGGGGATAATACTTAAAAACTTGAAATATATAAGTAATTAACATGAGTAAGAGAAAACAAAAATCTCTTGATGAAATCTATTATGGTGTAGAACCTCATGCAGAAGACGATAGAGACAAAAGTAAATGCATGAATTGGTATAACTACATGAGTGATAATAAATCATGTGGTGAATGGTTATCAGTATGGATGTCTGAAAGAGAGTATGACAGTCAGTATATTAAAGGAGTTAAGAGACTTAAATATGTCCCTAGAACTGCAGCTGCATTAGCAAGAATGCAAACGAGGGCAGTGCCATGTGTATTCAAAGACAATCTACTAGACCCCAACACAACTTCATTCATAGAAAAACATGTTGATAAGATTATAGAAGATATCAAAGCATCCAAATCAATCCAAAAGGAAGAACGAAAAAAGAAACCAGTAATCTCAATTCAAGAAAGAATACAGAATAAAGCAGATGAGTATGCTGGTGAGATTGAGTATCAACTAGATTGTTATATAGATAACCCAGAAAACAAATTTGATGTATTTAAGTATCTTACAGAAGAACAAGTATCAGCTCCAGTTGCAGTAAAGGTTGGTGATAACTTCTTTAACCTTGAAAGAGAACTAGAAGAAACTATAGCAGGTACATGTCCACAACTCAAAGAAGCATATTCATTTCTATCTAAAAAAGGATTAAAAGACTACCACAAATATGTTTGTGATATCAGAACAGATTGTGATAAGTATGCAACTGGAAAGAAAGGTCAGAAAAGAACAAGAAGAAAAAAAGTATACAGTGCATCTGAACAAACAAAGAAACTAAACTACAATATAACTGATACAGAGTATCATCTTACATCACTTAACCCAGAGTTAATCGTGGGTGCAATGCAACTATGGACATTCAATACCAAGACCAAAGAAATCACAAAATTTGTTGCAGAAGATAGGATGGGTCTTGGAGTGAAAGGAACAACAATTCAAAAGTTTAACAATCTTAGTGCTATGAAGAAAATTGGAAATAAAACAGAATATTTCCTTGACAGAATTCAATCTGGTGGTAAAATAGTATTAAGTAAAGTATTAGATGAGATTAATACAAAATCATCTAAACCTACAGGAAGAATAAACGAACACACTATATTATTGAGAACTGAATGATTTTAATTGACCTAACGCAGGTTCTAATTGCGTCACTTATGGCACAGACCAGAGGTGGAAAAGAACCAATCAATGAAGACATGGTAAGACATATCTGTTTAAAGAGTCTTGCAATGTATCGTAAGAAATACCAAAGAACATATGGAGAGTTAGTCCTTGCAGATGACTCTTACAATGTCTGGAGAAAGGATGTCTATCCTTTCTATAAAGCAAATAGAAAGAAAACAAGAGACAAAGATAGTAAAGATTGGAATCAAATCTTTGATTGCATATCTATCATTCGAGAAGAATTAAAGGTAAATTTCCCTTATAAATATATCTGTATATCAAAATGTGAAGCAGATGATATCATAGGAACTCTATGTGAGAAGTATGGAGATACAGAAAACATCATGATTGTTAGTGGTGATAAAGATTTCCAACAACTTCAAAGGTACAGAAAAGTTAAACAATTCTCACCTATCACAAAGAAGAATATAAAACTAACACAGGAACAGGCAGAAGAGTATCTTAGAGACCACATTATAAGTGGTGATACTGGTGATGGTGTTCCTAATGTTCTATCTCAAGATGATGTATTTGTATCTGGAATGAGACAAAGACCTCTATCTAAAAAGAAGAGAGAGGTTATTAAAGACCCATTAGTTGCAAACGATGATGAGGTAGATAGAAACTTACAAAGGAATAGGAGTCTTATAGACTTGACCTATATACCTAACGAGTATAAAAATCAAATCCTTCATGAGTTTGATAATGTAGAAGTTGCACCCAGAGGTGGATTACTTAACTACTTTATTAAAAACAGATTGATGGATTTAGAAGAAAGTATCGGAGACTTTTAATTATGGCAAAACGAGGAAGACCTAAAGGGTCACTTAATAAAAAAACTTTAGAAAAGGTTGCAAATGAAGAAATTCAAGCAGTCAAAGAAGAGTCAATACCATCAGCAGTAGATGATGCAGCTGATGTTATGTCTGGATATGAACCTAAAGTTGGTAAAGCAGGAATTGCTCAAGCAATGAAAAAATCTATTGGGAAAACACAACAGAAAGTTATTGATGGGCCTGAGGAAACACCAGTAAAAACTAGAAGTGTTTCAGACTTACCAAGAAATCCAAGTATTGTAGAGATACTAGGATTGGTTGAAGAAACTAAAGGTAAACAATCTAAGGTTGACATTCTAAAACAGTTTAATGGTAGGAATGATGTCAAGTATGCACTTAAAGCTGCATTTGACCCAAGGGTTGTATTTACTTTACCAGAAGGTTTACCAGATGGATTTGTAGTTGGAGACCCAGACACACCAAATGGTGCAATGGATATGGCACCAGAAAGATTCATTCGTGTATTCAAAAGAATGCAATATTGGGTTGAAGGTGGTTCTGCACAAGCAAGTCAAGCTAAAAGAGAGGAGATATATCTTAACACTTTAAGGTCACTTGAGAAATCTGAAGCAGAGTTCTTGATTGCAATTAAAGATAAGACTATGCCTTTCGAATCTGTCACAAAAGAAATTTGTGAATTAGCAGGTTTTGACCTAAGTCCTAAGTAAGTATTGATATAAATACTACTATGGAAAAGGCAATAAACAAATTGGGACTTACTGTTGAAGACAGAGCAATCACTTACACTGATAATGGTGCAAGTAAAATTGCAGAGATTCGACACTATGACCCAGTTATGGGATTGTTAAAGATTGTAGACCCAATGAGTGGTGAAACCCATGAATTGATGTACAATCATGACTTTAAAAAATGGTTCAAGCCAGGAACAGACATTGTTTGTACCTATAATGTAGAAGAACCAGTAATTAAACAGATTGATACTCAGGCAGGTGATGTCCCAGTAACAATCAAAAGATTCCCATCAAGTCCTTTAGACTAGATGGTACAAATTATTATGGAGATATTATGAATCAAGTAGAACAAGTTGATTTGATGCAAACTCAAATTTTGGGTTTAAAAGAATTAGCACAAATGGTTGCAGTTATTGATACATGTGCAAGTCGTGGAACTTTCAAAGCAGAGGAGTTCTCAACAATCGGAAGATTAAGAGAAATCATTATTGCCGAGAGTCAGACACAAGCACAAATCAGACAAGCTGCACAACAACAAGAGGCAACTCAAGAAGAAGTGAATCTTGATGGTGGTATGACAGAAGGAAATGAAACTTCTGAACCAGCAGTTGATGCTAGAGAAAAATTAAAAAGAAGTAAAGGTAAAAAGTAATGGCAGATAGTTTCGATTTCGGTTTTACAGCAGTAGACCAAGATGAACTTACAACTAAGACTGGGGAAGCTGCAGCTCTCAATGANAAGATTGCAGAAGACCTCAAGAANGTTGCAGANTCNTCT
>NYUU01000001.1:23193-26970 GCA_002684175.1 Synechococcus sp. CPC35 | reverse complement strand
TGCAGTCAANTCAGAACAAATAGAAAANNTNGATGCAAAGGTTGATGTNCTNAACAAANTNGTNTCNANTGCANTNGATGAGTTNGANGANGCAAAAACANNTNTNGGNAGTTCTACAGATGTTGCAGTATCGAAATTGAAATCAAATCTTGCNGATGCAGAAGAACTTATACTTCCACTTCTCCANAAACTNATGGANAACGAAGACAAAGAGTATATCTATTGGCCAAATAGAAAAGCAATTATTTCACAACAAATCGAAAGAGTAAAAAAAATAACAAGGGGATAGATTATGGCAACTGATAATTGGGGACAAACAATACCATCATGGGTTGAAGATAACTCATATGAATGTGCAACTATGCAAACTATTATGCAGAATGATGGTCACCCAACACCAATGACCTCTGCACAGTTTTGTAAAATGATGAGGGAATCTGGTGACAAATACATTGTAAGGGATGGTATTGTTAAAGACAGTGAATGGATGGATGGTAAGTTTTTAGAAGATGGTCAAAGAACTTACACTGGTGTTGATGGTATTGCNCAAAAAGATGAAATGCTTGCAAAATATGGTGCAGCTCCAGATGGTAATCCAAAAGCAACTCTAAGTTTTTCAAAAGGTGTTGATGAAAACGATACATCTAATTGGGGGCCTGCACAATGGTTAGGTAACTCTGGACTTGATGCTTACATGGCAGCTTATGTTTACAANAATGGTTCTACAGTCGTTGCAAATACAGAAACTTTTGATAGGGTTGAAGTAAAGGTATATTGGAAATACATNGATGATTACAGGAAAGCAATCACTGGAGAAGTAAATCCTATGGCAACAGTTTCATCAAAAGTTATCCCAGATGCAACAACAAACAAAACAACAGCAGTACATATATCACCATCAAACTCAGATGTTAGTATGGAAGACTTTGGTCGAACAGAAGACTACAAATTTAAAACTACATGTGTCAATGACTTTTTAGTCTCTGGTGCATCCATGAAATACAAAAAAGAATGGTTAAAGGGTGGTAGTCATGAGACTGCATCTTTAATTGATAATTTCTTAATTGCAAATGGAATGGGTAGAACTGCAAATGTNGATACATGGGTNACNCATTNNTGTNCNACACTTGGTCAACCAAGAACAACAAAAGACATTCTTAATTTTGTAGGTGGTCAAAGAGTAGAAACTACACTACAAGATGTAGATGGTGGTACTTTCAGTCTACCAGCTGGTCATCCTATGATAAACCATGTTGCAACCTCAGATGTCAAATGGAAAGAATTTTGGCAAGAACAATATGAAGCTGGTGCATTCTCAGCTGAGAATGAAGCATTGTACGAAGCAATCAGAGTAGATATTAGAGCATAAAGTTGTCAGATAGAGAACACATCTTAAAACTTCAAAGAGGAGACATTGCTCTCATCGTAAATAATGAGGATGGATGGTTTAGTAAAATGGCAATTGCATTTGCAGATGACCATGATAATCCAGTTCAAATTAATCAAGAGTGGTTATCCCTTTATAAAGCAGTNACACACCTTTCAATGATATGTGACACTTACTTAAGAAGTCGTCAAAATCTTATGCAAGAAGATGGTTCAGACCTTCTACAAGAACANGAATGGAATGCAGANATGTTAGACCCATATGTCTTAAAAGACTATCTAACAGACTTAGGTTACTCCACCCCACCAGAACTTCAAAAAGAAGTAGATGCATTTGAAGAAGACAAAAANGAAAAGACAGAATCTATGGGAAATGTTATAGACTTNTTTACTAAAAATAAACTTGATTCGTAGGTACACTATTTGGTATAATNGTNTNAATTTATTACAATATGAAAGGAATATATTATGGAAAAACGAAAGTCACCTTATGACATAACACCACAGGAAATGTTATATGCAGAAATTGGTAGAGAAATCTCCAAGTATGCAGAAAATCAAAAAACCACATCACTACGATTCAGTAGAAAACAATTCGAAACAGATAGAAAAGGAAGTGCAGAGGATGATGTATGGAATCATATGTTATCTGCATGTGATAAACTAACTCGTATCGGTACACTTTGGGGCCCTAAAGATACTTCTTGTCTTAATGAAAAGGAAAGNATTATTGTCAAGGCACAACTAAGGAAAAGAGAGAATGACAGAAAGAGAAGAGAAAGAGTTGAAGGCAGAAAANNNAGTATTAAGGAATAATGTCAAAGATTTAGAACGACAACTCCATGATGCGTATAAAAGGATTAATGAACTAAATGAAAGTAACCAATGTAGACAATAGTGGTAATGATATCCATCTAATTGAAGATGTTGTATCTGATGCAGATACAGTTGGTTGGTACTATGGATTTATGTTGTGGGGTAAATGGAATAAGAGTCAAATATTCTATAACCAAAATCCACCAATAGTTGCAATGGATACTGATATACAATATGCAACTTATGTCTCATCAGAGGGACAACCAAAAGTTGACCCATCAATGGTTACAGGAACTAAAGAAAAACTAAGTTGGTTCATAAATGTATCTAAAATAGAAAACTGTTATCATTATCAAACATCAAAGAATCAAAACAAAGTAGAAGGTTTGACTGCTGACAATATCAAAATTACAGAAGATATAAGTGCAGAACCATTTAAAGTAGGTAACTATGAAGTTACTCAACAAATGATTGATGATAATCCAGATGTATTTAAAACAATAGGTCTAAATGATGAAAGGATGTCTGCTGGAGTATATTCAATGCATCCAGAGATAAGAAGACTTGCAAATGAAATATATGATGTCTACAGACCACATTGTGAAGAGGTAATCGGAAGAAAGTTTAAGAAAGAATATACTAATGGTTATTTAAATAGAAATATGTTTGGTGACACTGTATGGACTCATGCTGACCCATTTGATTATACTTTGGTAGTTTATCTAAATCCAGAGTCATATGATTTAAGAAAATGGGGTGGTGAAACATTATTCTTTAATGACGATATAACTTTTTCTAGAGGTGCTGTTGCACCAAAAGGTAGCACTGCATGTTTGTTTAAGAGTGACATCCCACATAAAGTTACTAGTGTATCATGGGAAGCAGATTTTGATAGACTTGCAATAACTTACTACTTGGAATATGATGATATTAAAGAGTAAAGGTATAATAGAAAATACACCAGTACATGTTTTTGATATTCCAACTTACATAAAAACAGAGATTGATGGTTGGGTCAAAGAAAGTAAAAAACTAAAAGACCATCCACTAGGAGAATTGAAAGCATCTGAGAATGCAGCTTATAATCATCCAGATGATGGTAAAAAGTATAATACATTTCAGTGTTCTATAAGTCCAAGATTAATTGAAGAATCATTTTGGNTACCATGGACAATAAGAATTGCAAATAAATACTTTGCACCACAGGAACATCATCGTTCATTGAGATTAAGAAGAATCAATGGTCATTTTGATAACTATGAAATATGGACAAACTTCTCAAATAAAGGAGATAGTAATCCAAGACATGACCATGGTGGATGGATATCTGGTGTAATATATTATAGTAATCATGGACATCCTACAATCTTTGATGATTATAATNCAGAATATGAAGGTAAAGATGGTACAATGATATTATTNCCNGCTAACACAATACATTCATGTGCAGAACAAACACAGGATGAAGAGAGAATAACAATTGCATTCAACCTAATAATGGACAAATCATGGCAATAATAAAAAATATAGATGNACTNGGAGAAGAAATCTTTTGGATNGATGANGTNGTTCCAG
>NYUU01000001.1:0-23188 GCA_002684175.1 Synechococcus sp. CPC35 | reverse complement strand
TTAGTNCAANNTTGGTGGTCAAGATGTAATTAACTATGGTAAATGGGATAAAGGATTTCTTGCATATGGTGGTAATCCACCACATCCTAGTATGGACAAAAGTGGAGACCCTCATCTACAAGAANCAATTAGAAGTACAGGTTCTTTCAGTACAGATATAACAGGAACAAAAGAAAGACAAACATGGTACATGAATGTATCAAGAAGTCGAGAAGCATTCAAAGAAGCAGCTACTAANGCATATAAAAAAATACAGGATGGTAATGAACCTTATTGGGAAGACCCAGAAGTAAATGANAAAGCAGANNAAANTGGATTTGGGTTACAAGAACATCAATTTAATCATCANCCNATGATNCANCAAACNGTNNATNNGATNTGGGNTATGTATAAANCATNGTTTTGAAGANGCANTAGGNAAAGAANTAAAAGACTANAATAATTGTTANTTACATTCATTCCAACATGGAGATAGTAGTTGGACACATCAAGACTACATGGACTACAGTGCAATTGTATATTTAAATCCACCTATGATGCCTTNTTGGGATTTAAGAAAATGGGGTGGAGAAACTCTGTACTGGAATGATGANTTAGATTTTGTTCGTGCATGTACAATACCAAAAGGTGGAGCTGCATCATTGTTCAGAGGTGATATTTTCCATAAAGTGACGATGCCAAGTTGGGAAGCTGAGTTTGGTAGAAACGCTGCAACTTTTTTCTTTGACAAAAAATGACTATGAGGTTATAATAGATACTATGAATATATTTTACTTAGATAAAGACCCAAAAACATGTGCAGAAATGCATTGTGATAAACATGTCGTCAAGATGATTATTGAGTATGCACAGTTGATGTCAACTGCACATCGTGTTCTTGATGGTGACCAATATGAAGGTAAAACTGCAAATGGTCGTAGGATACAAAGATGGAAACATCCAATACCAGTAATGGAAAACACATTATACAAAGCATCACATGTAAAACATCCAAGTGGATTGTGGACTAGAGACTCACAAAACCATTACAATTGGTTATATACAATGTGGACACACTTATGTGACGAATATACACATCGATATGGTAAAGTTCACATGACAGATTCCAAACTCAGAGATTTACTTGAATCACCACCTATGCAAATACCAGTGGAGACATATGTTGACCCCTATCTTGCAATGCCAGATGATGTGAAACAAAAAGATGTAGTTCAATCATATCAAGATTACTATGTACAATACAAAAATCATCTTGCAAAGTGGACTAATAGAAGTGTACCATCATTTATGAGGTATGCATCATGAATGATATAATATGGATATACCAATTACCATTTAACATATTTGCATTTGCATTTAATTTTGGTTTTTGGTTTGCAATGGGTTGGATTGCATATAGAACGATTAGAGACTTATTGGATAGATAATGCCTACATATACTTTAGAAGATAAAGAGACAGGTGAACAACATGATGTGTTGATGACTTGGGATGACTTACAAGAATATAAAAAAGGTAATCCAAATCTAAAACAAGTGATAACTGGTGGCCCTGCTATTGTAGGTGGTGTTGGTAATAGAACTGGATTAGGTCAGAGTGGTGGATTCAATGAAATGTTATCTAAGGTTGCAGATGCACATCCAAGGTCAGAACTTGGGAAGAGTGTAAGACGAAGAAGTGCAAAGGAAGTCAAGACAGATGAGATTGTCGATAAACATGTAAAGATTCAACAACGAATGAAGAAAGAAGGGAAACCTTTAAGTGGTAAAGGAAAATTAATAAAATGATAGAAACTATGAAAAAACTAATATATTGGGTGGTTAATTCTTGGAGAGTTGTCATGGATAATAGATATAATCCATTGAGACATATCAAAGACCCATCGATACAAGGATATTTTACAATGGCATTGTTTATAATGTGGTCTGGTTATTTTGGTGTAGTTGCACTACACTGGATGAATTGGATAGGATACAGTATTGTCTGGTCAATCATTATTCACATGGCAGTTCTTATTCCAATTATGGTAACCAATGCTGTATTTGAACAAGCAGAAAAAGATGGTGCAAATTGGGTGTCAAGTTATAAACAGGAAAAATAAAAATGAAAAAACAATTACATGATTACGAAGGTTACACTCCATTTGAAAGACATCAAATAGGTGAGAACAAAATTGAAGGTGCAGAATTTCAAGATGTGGATTTGCAAGGTTATGAAATTAATGGTAACTCAGTACCAGCATTTTACTATATGACAAACGCAGGATGGGTTGTTGAAGATGAAGTAGGATTCTCTGGTTGGAAAGTTGTCGAAGGTGAAGGTCTTGGTACTAATGATAAAGGTAAACCTAGACTATCAACTGTATGGGAAACATCATGGTGGCATTCTATTGAACCAAGTATTCCTAGAAAATTAGTAGGTGGCCCTTTCAGAGCTGCAATTGGTGATTATACTTTAGGTATCAATGCACTATTCTATTTACATAAGTTTTGTCCAATCATAGACTACAGAGTCACATATGATAAAGCAGTAAAAGTTGGTGAGGTTATGGAAAACTTAGTAACAGATGTATCTATACACAATGGACAAATGCAACAAGAATGTATTCAAAGAATTTATGGGACTGATAAAATTGTAGGACATTGTTGGACTAACCATCATGTCCCAGAAGACAAGAAAGATGAAGTTTAGTTACAGACCACTATGTGAAGGACTAACTCTTAAGGAAAGTTCAATAGAAGGAACAGGTCTGTTTGCAACAGAGGATTTCAAAGCAGGAATCTTTTTAGGTGAAACCCATATATGGGAAGAACGAAGAAGAGACTGGATTAGAACACCATTAGGTGGATTTATAAATCATTCAGAAGACCCAAATTGTTACATTAGTACAAACATCCATTATCACAATGGAGACCAAAGAGAACTATATACAATTAGACCCATATCTGAGGGTGAAGAATTAACAGTGTATTATACACTACTACAGGAGTAAATTATGGAAGGATTAAATCAAGTATTTCCTATACCTTTATACATGAATGAACTAAAATTAGATGATATTGAATTACCTATTTTTATAGACTCAAACATTGCACGACATGAAATACCAGAACTTAAAGAAAAAGTATTAGAAATTATTTCTAATATGTTACAAGAAATGGGATATGTAGACCAACCATTAAAACTAAATGACATGTGGTTTAATCGTTATGACGAAAAGAGACCATTTTTAGAATATCATTTTCATCAAAACTGTTCATGGACTGGAACATACTATCCAGAAGATGCAAATCATGTAATGATTTTATATAATCCACATGCAAATCTTATACAGTCACATTATCCAACAGTAGTAACCCCTACAGGGTTTAATCAAGAAGTTATCCATGCAAGTGATATTAAAAAAGGTCAATTAATAATACATCCATCATGGATGGCACATCAAGTTTTCTGGAATGGTGGAGAACCATCACATTCAATTTCATTTGATGTTGGATATGAATTACCTATTGGTGACAAAGAATATGGGAGTTACTCAGAATAATGGAAGCTATACTAAACAAAGACGATTACAGAGAGTTTACTCAAAGAGTGGACATTGCAGTTTCTAAAGGAGAAGAAGTACCTCATATTGTAGATATGATATCTGCAAATCAATTTAGAGTAACCTTACTTAAGAAAGTAGACTTAGAATTATTAGATGAATTAACAGGATGAAGACATTCGAAATACTAGATTATGGGTTTGAGTCTTTACCCACAGAAAATATAGATGGTAAAAGATACTATGTCACACCAACAGGTGAGAAGTATCCATCGGTTACATCGGTTACTGGACTTTTGAGTAGGGATGGTATTAAGAAATGGAGAAAGAGAGTTGGTGAAAAAACTGCAAATAAAATATCAACTCAAGCTGCAAGACATGGTACATCTGCACATCAACTATTTGAAGACTATATCAGAGGTGATAACTTTGAAGAGAAATTCAAGGGTGCAATGCCCACAACTCAACAAGCATTCATTTCACTAGAAAAAGAACTAAATCAGATAGGTGTTGTCCATGGACTTGAGTCACCACTTTATTCACATAATCTACAACTTGCTGGTAGAGTAGATTGCATTGCAGAGTGGAATGGTAAACTATCGGTCATCGATTTCAAAACCAGTGCAAAACCAAAGAAAGAAGAATGGATACAGAACTATTTTATACAGGAAACTGCATATGCAAAAATGTTTGAAGAACTTACAGGTGAGACAATACATGCAATTATCACAATGATTGCAGTGAGTAATGGTTCTAGTCAGTTGTTCATAGAACAACCAAGTGATAGGTATGTTGACCAGCTACAAGAACTTCGTAGTCAGTATAGAACTGAGTATGGTCTTTAGTAGGAATTCATTGCAAACCACATTATTAAAAATGGTAAAGCAATGGGTGCTAACATGAAGAAAGTAAAAGAAGTGATTTCTCTTATGTTCTCACATATCTCGCATCGGTGTTCATAGATATAGTTAATAGCACGACTCATTTTAGGTTCGTTCTCCTTATAAATACAGTTATGGGTTAATAAAACGATATACTATCTAGTTATAGATTTTTATCACTTATATTTATAATAGTTATAAGTTACCTTTTCAAAAAAATTAAAAATAAACATGGCATATTCAGAAAAAGTAGTAAAAAGATTTGAGGATGTTTTAAACAATCCAGAGAAACATGCAGTCGGTAGGTTCGACCCTAAAGACCCTAATGTTGCAACTGGATTAGTAGGAGCTCCTGCTTGTGGTGATGTCATGAAACTCGACCTAAAAATGAATGGAGACACAATAGAGGATGTCAAATTCAAAACTTATGGATGCGGTTCTGCTATTGCATCATCGACACTTTTTGTTGAACTGCTCAGAGGTAGAACAATTGAACAGGCAAAACAAATTAAAGATAAAGAAATTGCAGAAGCTCTTGAATTACCACCTATCAAACTACATTGTTCAGTCCTTGCAGAAGAAGGAATCAAACGAGCAATCGAAAACTGGGAAGAGAAAGTTCAAAAAAGAAAACACAACAATCCACCAGACTAAATGAAATTAGATTATGAAGTAAGTGAGATAAGTCTTGAGAATGCTTCCTCAATAATACAAAAAGAACACTATTTGAAAGAAATCTATGGATTAGATTATCCATGGCCAGAGGGTCTTTTNCATAATTGTTATGGTNTNTTNNANAAAGNTNANTTAGTNGGTGCANNNCAATTTTGTTCTTATCGTAANAATNAACANTGGCANATCCCTTTTCATAAANAATNNTTTGGATGTNATACAGANACATGTGAAGGNTTNTATGANNTAGCTAGACTTGCAGTAGAACCACAGGANGAACATAANATAACATCATGGTTNTTATCTCGTGCAATCAAATTNNTANANCCNAAAGTTNTAGTNACANCATCGNATGNAGAANNNNANGNNGGNANNATNTACNNNGCNANAAACTTNGANTACTATGGGTTNAAATATGACAGAGATTGGTANGAACCAGAAAAACCNTTTCATNNATATNTAAAAATATNTGATAAAAATATANAATGTGAGTGGAAAAAGACTTGACANATACCAGTTCGGTAGTATACTAGTATAGTAATGAAAATAAAAGTGATTATATGATTTTAACCAAAAAAAGGTTTACAGAAGCAATTGAGACTCTTGTCTTACAAAAAGGATTAAACTACATTGATGCAATCGTGTATTATTGTGAGACTCAACATCTTGACCCAGAATCAGTAAAGAACTTAATTACTCCACCTCTTAAACAAAAGATAGAGAGTGATGCATTATCTTACAACTTATTAAAACCAAACACAAAGAAAGGAAAAGGNAAATTACCAATATGAAGAAATTTAATCGTACACCACAAAGACAAAAGGAATGGGATAGAAAACCAAAGAAACCATCTGGGCCACCACCATTTGATGTGTTGATGAGACGATTTAAGAAAAAGGTAGAGAGGGATGGTATCATTGCAGAGGTTCGTGAAAGACGATACTATGAAAAACCATGTGCAAAGAGACAAAAGAAAATGAATGGTTGGAAACGAAAGATTAAGATTGATAAGATTCGTGAAGAACAAGCATTGGAAGCTTACAAAAGAACCAATAGGTATTAATAGGTGGATGCAAGATTTGGATATGAATCATACAAATTATATCTAGGGATTAAACTACATTATAATTCAGATTATGATTTTAATAGATACAATGGAAAAGTTAGTGCATCATTTGAGAGTTATCTCAAAAGAAATGATAAGTTCCAGTTTGCAAAACTTAGGAAACAACACAATGGACAACTTAAGGATTTCTATATTGCAAACTTCATGTACAAGGATTTTTGGGTAGGAGATTTATTTGGTGAAGAAGCAAAACAAAACTATACAGAGTGGAAGAAGTATAACCAATCCCTTCTCTACTCTTTCGAGAAAGATATCAGACATCTTAACTCACTTGAAGGAAAACTGGACAATCTATTTAATAATAACGATTCTAGTCATCCTATCATTNTCCAGTGTCTTTTATCCAAATCCATATCTTTTGGAACAGGAGTATTACTTGATGCCCTTGTTGGATGGAGTTCCCGCGTAAAAATATCTGAACAATATGTTTGGCCTGAGGTTAAACAGAGATTGCAAAAGACTCAAGGATTTATCGGATACAATAACGATATATTGAAAAAGAAGGTATTAGAAATATATGACTCTTGAAACACATGAACCTACATTAGAAGAAATGATGGAAATTGATAATGCAATGTCGTATTTAAACCTCTCAGAGGGTCGTACTGCATACATTATAGGTAATGGTCAGTCTAGGATAGGATTAGACCTAACGACTCTTAATGGAGACATATGGGGGTGTAATGCACTATATCGTGACTATACACCAGACTATCTCACCATTATAGATGTCAGTATCATGGGTGAATGTTGTNANGCAGGATATCCAAAANACAACAAATGTTANTTNTCTGGAGAATGGGANGACCCATTAGGATTTGAAGAATACAATGTGATTAAAGGAACAATGGGTGTACCAGTAAGAGAGTGGATAGACCCAAGTCATTCTAAAGTGACTATGCATGGAAAGGGTAATGGNAATGTNGGTATCCTAGAAATGCAAGCAATAGGAATAGAGGATGACTATAAGATTNCAAAGATAGGTGGCCCAGNNGANGACTACCATCTNTTTGAGAATTGGTTNNNNGGNACTACTGCAGCTGCAATGGCATCNNTNAANCATNACTACGATAATGTAGTNTTTGTTGGATTTGATTCTATTTGGAATTACGATTCGACTAAATATAATAACATCTATGCTGGAACTCGATGTTATGGGACAGAAGACGACCCAGAGAACAACAGACTTGTTGAGACTGGTGACCAAGGTTGGATATCCCAGACAGANCAACTAAAGATTTTAGTTGACAGATTCCAAAACATAGACTATTATATAATGAAGGACGAATTAAGTATATCTCCATTGGAAGNNTACTTAGTTTGAATACAATAATAAAATGCAATACAATGCTAATACGAGGATAAAATTATGTCATTTCAAGACTTAAAAAAATCTAGAGGTGGATTCGACACCTTACAGAAATCACTAGAACAATCATCTAGTGGAACTGAAACTAAATCATACAATGATGACCGATACTGGAAAATCGACTTAGATAAGACTGGTAATGGTTATGCAGTTGTAAGATTCTTACCAGCATCACAGAACGAGGATATGCCTTGGGTTCAATACTTTGACCATGGTTTCCAAGGGCCAGGTGGATGGTACATTGAGAAGTCTTTAACGACTCTTAATGAGAAAGACCCAGTATCAGAACACAATACTGAATTGTGGAACTCTGGTCTTGAGTCAAACAAGGATATAGCAAGGAAACAGAAAAGAAGGTTGCACTATGTGTCAAACATTCTTGTAGTTTCTGACCCTACACATCCAGAGAATGAAGGTAAAGTATTCCTATTTAGATATGGGAAGAAAATCTTCGAAATGTTGAAAGACAAAATGCAACCACAGTTTCAAGATGAAACACCAGTAAATCCTTTTGATTTATGGGAAGGTGCAGACTTTAAAATCAAAGTTCGTAAAGTAGATGGATACTGGAACTATGATAAATCAGAGTTTGCAACTCCAAAACCATTATCAGATGATGAGGCACGAATGGAAGCAGTCTGGAATAGTCAACATTCATTAAAAGATGTTATTGGTGCAGACCAGTTTAAATCTTACGATGAACTGAAACAAAAACTCGACAGAGTTTTAGGAATGACAGCATCTACATCAACTGCAGCTTCGGTTGCATCTGATATGGACGATGTTGCATATCCAAGTCCAGAACCAACAGTTGCAGAACCTACTACTGTATCAACAGATGTAGAGGAAGATGAGNCACTCTCATATTTCCAAAAACTTGCAAATGATGTGTAAGGATTGTCAATTCTAATCTATTTGAATTATAAATATACTATGCAGTAATAGAATTGACTTAGGGGGCTGAGTAACCACTTGACTCAGAGAATGTACCAAGTAGGCNGGTTGAGGTTTGGGTACATACATCGTGGTAAGATATCAAATGCGGCAGTGTGATATCGGTTAGGTAGCGGGTCTACAAAGAGGGGCTAATCTAACAACTTTATATTATGGAAAATTCTTATGACAAAGCAATGGCATGGTGGGAAGGGTTCAAAACAACGCCCATCAGAAGGTACAGTCTATCAAGACAATTGGGAAAAGATATTTGGTAAGAAAAAACCAAAGGTAAAGTCACATAAGAAAACACCTAAACATGGACTTACTCAAGTCCACAAAGATAAATCTAAAACTATTCCAAGAAAAGAAAAGTATTCTACCCTAGACTAGGGTAATGAAGTGCAGAATGGTTCATCATGTTTGAACCAGTTGCATTNAATCTTTTTANATTATTACTAACTCTATTACTTANTTGAGGTGCAACAACAACATTGTTATTTTGTCCTTGAGGTTGGTTAANATCAGTTGGTGATACATCGGTTGCAGTTACATTTGCATTGAAGTTTAAATCCACATTTCTCATGTCCTTAAGTGCTTCTGTAATTTTNTCAAGATGTTGAACTTTTTTGTCTGTTATANTACCTAGTCCATTACCTATTTGTAGAANACCATCACCTANCATACCTAACNTTGTACCAAGGTCNGCAGCTAACTGTAATTGAGACAGTTTTTTNAGTTCACCAGAGAAGTCNTCACCAGTCCATCCACGAATTAAATCACCACTAAAGAGACCACCTTTNTCNCCATCTGGNAGTTCTGGGAATTCAAATCCTTTTAATGCAGTTTTTAGANTAGTAATATTATTGATTTTTTCAGACATNTCACCAGCATATNNACCTAGTGCAGTTGCTAATTCTGTTAGTGGATGGTCAGAAAGTGCTTGTGCTATAANACCACGACCANNACTTATATCCATTAATTCATCTATATCTCCACTTATACTTGCAAGTTGTTGAATGTTTTGTTTNATTCTAGGGACATTCATGGTTTCAAATGGTAGAATAGAAGTTGCAAATTCACCTAGTCCTTTACCAATTACAACTAAAGTACCAATCAATGCCATAACAGCTANTGCACCAACTCCCATAATCAATGCACCAACACCAGTAGTCACAATTGCACCAAGAACTCCCATTAGAGTTGCAAGACCTAACATACTACCAAGAACTTTGAGCATGTTAACTTTACCAAACTCTTTCATTCCTTCGAATGCACCCATCTTNTGACCTAATGCAAATGAACCAAAAATACCAGTAAGACCAACACCTAGTGCAAGACCACCAACTGCTAATGCACCAGAAAATTTAAACGCTGCAGTTGCAAATGCACTCATACCANCNGCAGCTGCAGNTAATCCAGCACCAGCAGCCACACCAGATGCAGCTGCAACTCCTAAGAAAATTGATGCAGCTCTGAATGAACCACCACCTTGAGAATCTTCACCTTCTGGAGCATCGTCTGGTGCAGACGCAGCTGTTGTACCACTTTGAACCATAGTCTGTTTGACTTGGTTTCTAGCAATTTTTTCTTGTCTNTTATCATTTCTTANTGCAAGTTGCAAGTTCNTTTTGTCAATCTTATCTTGTTTTTTTCTATNAAAGATATTTCTTTTTATAGACATTGCAATTCTAATTGCTATTGCNGATGCTTGNCTACCAATNAAGTTTAAGAGTGTTCCTAATAATGGTATTTGTTGCAAGAAACCACCAACAGGNCCAAGGAATGTCAATACTNTATCAAGGTCACTAGATAAATCTTGACCTACTGATTTGAATATTTCACCTTGAGTTAATTTACCACCTTCTTCAACAGANNTTTTCAAGTCATCAAATTTACCACCAAAGANTTTTACTGTAGCTCTTTCNAAACCAGTTAGNTTTCTACCAAACTTTTGTTGTTCTTCGAGTTGTTTCTTTTCAANAGTTANTCTTTCAAATTCGATATTNTCACCAAGGTCTTGACCATCTTGACCAGTTTCTTTTGCAGTAGACTCCATTGCTTCTAATTTTGCATTAGTAGCTGCAAGTGCATCTGTTGTCATTGCAATTTGTTTAGCTGTGGATTTATCAAAACCAAAGTTCTGTTCTAACATCCCTTGGTTTTTTGCCATAGTTTTGACAGCATCAGATAAACCATCTTGCTTATCGATGTTCTTCTCGAACGCTTCTCTTGCCTTTTCTGAACCCTTAGTAGACTCTGCACGAGACCTTCTAAGTTCAGTAATGACTTTTTGTGCTATAGAGTTTTGCTCCTTTGCACTTAATCCTTTATCTTCGTCTGCCATAATACTATTTATCTATTTTTCGTTGTTAGTGGAATGTTCTTTTGCAGCTGAGTTGACATATAGTCCAAACCAAGCAGCTCCTGCTCCAACTAGAATACTGATAAGACCAGATTGTTCCATTGTTGGTGCTTCTAATCCTATGAACCACATTACCACATAGTAAATTAAGAATATGTACACACTTAAGAATGCACGAGGCCATATTCTCCAACTATCTACTGCTCTTGCAGCGAATATCCATTTTTGCCATGGATTTGCTTTATCTTCATGAGTTAATTCAAATATTTGTTGTTTTAATTCATTGTTTTCGGTAACCATTTCCATAAACTTACTTAAGTCTATTTCAACTTCATTACGACTCATGTCACCACTGAATCTTTCTCTATTCTCAGACATTATACTCTCCTATTCTATCTGTTATCTGTTCTGTTGTTGTTTCATCTTCAATTCTTCATCTTCAAGATGAGACACTAGTAGAGAGACATATATCTCCCTTTCCCAAGGATGCATACCATCCAGTTCGGTCAATGACCAATTGTGGTGTTGAATTAAACCAAAGTTTGTCTGAATGTAATTTGCAAGTGTTTCATGAGAAAGGGCTAGACGAAAAAATTCTGAATTCCTTCTAGTTTTACCTCATTATGAGTACTACATTTACTACATTCAAACTCCACATTCTTTACCAGTTTTGGTAGTTCATTAAACCATTCCATCACATTATTGAATTGTTCAGTTGACAATTCGTTCATAAAATCATCTAATTCTTTTTCAGTAAAGTCACTTCTATTTTGAACTTCATCTTCTGTAAATACAGAGTCGATGGACATTGCAAGAATAGTAAATAAATCATTTGTACTGATTGTTGCTACATCCTCTACAATACCTTGCACCTCATTGAAGTTTGGAACTTTCAAAGTGATACCTATAGTGTCAGTTAACATTACTTTGTTATCCTTAATTTCACCTTCTACTTGAATAGAATTCAAGTCTACTTTTACAGGTGTTATTCCATCACATTCTGGTTGGTCTTTACATCCCAACTGAATAGTAGTTTCTTCACCAACAGATTTAATCCTAATTTGCATAAACAAATATTCTAAATCTGTGTTTGATAGATGTCTAACTGAATCTCCAGATTCACTTAAACCACTACAACTTTCAACTAAGTTGATAACTGTATGTGCTATCGTTTTATTTTCACCATCCTCTAGTGCTTGAAGTAGTACCTTCTGTTCACCTACAGTGAAAGGTCGGTACTTTGCTTCAATACCAGATACAGGTAGTTTACAAAAATACTCTACAGTATTTAATTTAGGTAATGCCATAATATACTCCTATTGATTATCCGAAGATTTTGTCTTCAATTTTACCTTTAATTTTATTTGAGAATTTACTTAAATGTTTATCCATGAAACCCATAAACAGGTTAGATGGTTTAGAATTAGTAAACTCTCCATGCCAGTATCTATATCGAAACTGTGCATTAAATTTTGTTATATCTCCATTTTCATTTCCAAGATTAACTACACCTAGTTGTACAGGAAATGCATCGGTCATGACACACCTATAGTTAACATTATCTTGTTTGTCTAATGCCTCAACCATGATAACACCAGTGTAATCATCATGAAATCTACTATGGAAACCACCTTCTGCATTTCCATTTATAGTAGACATCCACAATTCAATTAATTGTCTATCTTCAAAACTATTATCTAATATGAATGAACAATCAAATGCATCGTATTGTGGTTTATGTGGTATTGCTCTTTTAGGGCCATATTCTGATTCTTCTACTGTAAAGAAACCTTTGCCAGGCAATGTTGCAGATTCACATTTAATACCTCTGATACTAAGACCAACATTCTTTGTACCAGTACCAAACATTGCAACATTGTATCTATTACCTCGTTGTAAATTATCTATTTGTGCCTTAAATCTTTCTATTTTCATGCCATTTTTTTCCTACTTTCTTTCCAAACTGCATCCATACTTGATTTCTTGAATGACTCTGTTGGTAAAAATATTGCAATTTCCCAATCTGCACTATCTACCTTTGCAAATGTACTTCTTACATGTGAAGATAGATAATGTTTGTAACATGCTTTATAAAATGGTTTACCTCTTATTTGTTTAAGTAAATCATATGTCAATCTAAATCTTGTTGTCTCATCATATTTATCATTATTTGTTGTATCATATAATGCATCTAAAAATTGAGCTCGTAATGAGTGAGGTAAATAATGCAGATTCAATCCATAAAATCCACCTTTAGCAGGTTCTACTGGTATACACAAGGGAAACCTATCATAATAAGGTAAGGTTTTTTTGTGTTTTGGGTCGTACATATACATGTACATATCACCAAAGATTTGTCTTTTTCGTTGAGTTGCATCCCTCAGTAGTTCTTGTCTACTTACACCTTTAATTGTGGATACTCGTTGTTTGAACCATCTCATGGACTCTTTAGTCCTTGCTTGGATACCACCACGAAAAGCTTCTCGTTCTAATTTATCAAATAGTTTACCTGCCATATATGTATTTATACCACATTGACAGGTAGGTACATAATTTAGTATAATACCTTTGTAATTGAGTGAGGTAAGTTAAATATGAATTGGAATTAGATAAAGTTACGGCATCCCTCTAAGGTCGTTAGAGGAAGTAATCCCAGACAGGAGAATAATGAAGTGGTCGCTCCCTTCCCTAGGTCTGGAAGAGACAAGAAAGACGAATGAAACATTAGAACCCTCGTCTTTTTTGCTATATAATAGATAATACTACATATATCAATAAGGATACAGTTCCAAGAAAACTTGCACCAAGAATTAATCCAGTAATAAAGATGTTCATAGGTGTAGGGTCAAAGTCTTCCTTAGTACCCAATCCCAATAATAGTTTTAATATAATCATTTCGGTACTAAGTGGTCTTCTGTTAATATTCTAAATTTATATCCTCTATCCAGACAATACTCTCTAGCTGCATCCCATTTACATTCATTGATTGCATAAGTTCTTGCCTCACGAAGATACTTACCATAGTGTTTACCTTTCTTACTAGGTCGTTTACATTGTGACTTAGGTTTGACCTCTATTATCTCTTGAATCATCTTACCATCATATTGTTTGTATTTAATCCAGAAGTCTGGGTAATATCGATGGACTTTATTGTCAATAGAACGATAAGGTATCACAATCTCTTCACTACTCCATTCTAGAATAGAATCATTCTTATCACAATACTTCATAAACCTCAATTCCCACATAGAACGATATATGACTTTTGTGGGGTCACCTTTATACTTTTTATATTGTTTTGGTTTGAATCTTCCCTTGTAACTCATATAAATACCTTATACATAANATTAAATCTATAGAGAGTATTTATATGAATTTTTTCAAATCATTAAAAGCAAAATTGTTGGGTTCAATCAAAGAAGACCTCAACTCAGCTTTAGGCAGTCGAAGANNATCTTTTAATTCAAAAATATCTGGTGCATTAGATGACCTAATTGCAATGAAGACTGGTATTAATATATCAAATGTCCCACAAAGTATATCAGAAGAAGCATTACTAAGTGCAGAAGATAGAAAATCAGCAGAAGCTGATATTGAAAATAGAGCAGCTGCTATGGGTAGAGTTACTCCAAAACAACGAGACATATACAAATTTCCTAAATCAGATGAAAGATTTGTAGATAATTGGATTGTTTTTAGAACTATTAAAAGACCAATTTCAGATTTAGGTGCAACACCACAGGATGGTGAGTTTAGTAATTCGGATTATGGTGTCNTTTCATCTAAATTAGGAGAGGGTGCTTCAGGCCCTCCATCACCACATAAAGGTATGTCTAAAGAATATACTATTGCAATGTATTTTCCAACTGGAGTAAGAGATAATATATCAGTAGAATATGAGGCAAAAGAAGTAGGACTTAGTGATATTGCATTAGATTCATTAATGCAAGGAGAATTTGGTACATTATTAGATGCAGCTGGTGGTGCATTTGGTGAAACCTTCCAGAAAGCAAAACAAGCTGCAATAGCTTTCTCTTCATTTGAATCTGGTTTAGTAGTAGATAATCCTAAATTTAATACCTTTCAAGGAGTAGGATTCAGAGACCATAGTTACTCATTCACATTATATCCATACAATGAAACAGATGCAAAAGAAATTACTAAAATTGTTCATGCATTTAAGATGATGATGTTACCTATGTCATCAAGTAAGAATAGAAGAATACAAATAATGCCAGCAGAATGGAGTATTGATTTNCAAGGCCCTATCTTAGGTCATATAGAACATCCACAAAATTGTTTCTTAAAATCATGTGATGTAGACTATTCTGGTGGTAAAGATATGTCATTTATCGAAGGATTTACACAATCACAAGAGGGAACACCAGCATCAGAAGATGGTGTTTGCAGACCAGAAGATAAACTACCAGTTAAGTCTGCTGTACAACATTATCCTAATGGTATTAATTTAAACTTAGTATTCCAAGAAATACTCAACATTGATAGACTCAGATATGTACAAAGAGTAGCTGCAAGTGCAATGGGAGCTCAACAAAATGTACAAGAAGAACTTGACCAATTTGAAAAACAAGTTAATGCAGAGGTCACTGATGAAATCGGAACAAAACTGCAAGAGATAACTTTCATATCTCAAGCATCTGCACAGGAATCTTTAGCTAAGAAAGGACTATCTAATGATTATGAAGTAGTTCCAATTACTGAAAATACTAAACTTAATACCCTTGTTGATACAATGGGAACTATGATAAATAGGTCTCCTTTCTATATGATGATGAATGAATTAACTGGATATAATTCTGGAGATTTATTCAAAGGAACATTAAGAAGTGGTACTAGATATGGTATCAGAAGAAAACAGGGGACATAGACTATGCCAGAACAATATTTTAAACATTATCCAACAATTGATTTTGACCTCAAGAATGATGGTAATTTAATCGAAGCAAAGGATATATTTCGTAATATAAGAATATCAGAGGATGCAGAAGAAGGTATCACTGGGTATGAATATTATTATGTCGATGACCAAGATAGACCAGATGTNCTTGCAGATAAACTGTATGCAGATAGTACTTTATATTGGTTATTCTGGATGGTTAACCCTCATCTTGCAACCTATACTGATTGGCCCAAGTCTCAGAGAGTACTAGAAAGATTCATAAAAAGAAAGTATTCTGGTAAAGCATTAGTGAGCAACCAGCAGTCGGATATAGTAGGCAGTTCGGACTCGAAATTTTTCCAAGGGGAAAAGGTAGTAGGTTCTACCAGTTCGGCCTTCGGATTCGTCACTAAGATAGACCCAACCAATAAACAGATTATATTAAACGATATCGAAGGAACATTCATCAATAACGAAGTAGTCACAGGGTCGAACAGCTCGAAGAGTTTCACTATTATATCGGTTCGGAATTTTTCAGACTCACCTCATCACTACGAGGATTCAGAGGGTACGAAAACTACCATAAGTACAGGTAATACACCAGTATCTAACCACGACTACGAGCAAAAGTTTAATGACGATAAGAGAAGTATCAAGTACATCAAGTTGCAATTTGTCCCAGAGTTACTCAGACAATTCAAGAGTATGATAAGAGAGTAGACATATGCCCATAATGATAGGTAAAAATACTCCTAATTCTTATAGGATTGAGAGTATCACCATAACAAACAATGAAGGTAACTCATATGAANTGAGTAATTTAATGCAATCCTTTCAGATTACTGAGAGTATATATCAGATGTTTCTNACAGGTAGTATGACCTTTGCAGATTCAATGAATATATTTAATAAGATTGGATTCACAGGACAGGAATATATTCGAATACATATCGGTGGTATAAGAGGGTTTGAGACTATTGTACCACATGAGCAGAGAATAGACCAAGTATTTCGTATATTTAATGTCTCTAATCATATCAGAAGTATAGAAAATCCAGCACTCCAGATATATAGAGTGGAATTTTGTTCTCCTTTATTATATCTTGCACGAACTCAGAGAATATCTCAGGCATATAGAGGAAAGACTGGGGATATATTACATAAAATATGTTTTGATAAATTAAAATTCCAAGAGAAACCGAAGAAGAAAACAGGTCAAGGAAATAGTTCGAAACCGCGTGTGAAGGGGGGGCAGGCACTCGGTAATTACTTCTCCACATTCTCGGCAGGTGTGGGAGAGGTGTCTGGAATGGTTATCCCTAACTGGTCAGTGTTTAAGACTCTGAGATGGTTGAGAGACAATACCTCAGACGATACAGAGGAGTGGGGAGACTCTTACTACTTCTATCAGACTGCTATGGATGGATTTATGTTTCGTAATATAGAATCTATGAGGACAGTAGAGTATATGGGTGGCAAAGTTACCTTCTCTCCTCGTATGGGTGATGGAGATGACGACTTTAATTACGATTTCAAAGAGGGTAGAGGTAATGACATGCTCTCCTACAACAAGAGTAACACTTATAATGTACTCCACAGTCATTTAAGTGGTATGTATAGTGGTAATATACAGGTATTTGACCCTAAGACCAAACTTTTGACCTCTATTCCGAGTCAATTTGACCAACAATTCCCTATAGAGATAAAAAATGGCTCTACTTTCTATAAAAATGATAAGAAACACTTCTCAGTATCCCCTTCTTTTAGATTTAATGCAGAAAATATCAAGATTCCACCAGATGGGGGCTTAGCAGGACAGGAAATGCCGCCCTTAGATGCAGATATAGAGGGAGACCCTATCACAGAGGCCACAGGAGCCGCTGTATCGTTTAATTATAACAACCCCTTCTCCTTTAGTCAAGGGATACATAAGAGTGGTCACAGTGTAGGTCATGCACCAGCACTGAATAAGATGCATCGAGAGCGTGCAGAGAAGTTATTAGAGTCCAATAGAATAAATATCCAGATATCTGGGAGAACTAACATCTCATGTGGTATGACTATTAATATAGATTTAAAACAACCTACCAGTACAGCAGATGTCAGAGACGAACTTACACAGAATGGTAAGATGTTAGTAGAAGGTATTACTTGGATAGGAACTGAGGATGGCTTGGAAACACAACTCACATGTACAACAGATGGATGGCAAGTGAGTCCAGATACCTTTGTTGACCACAAAGGCTCTCCACAATACTAAAGGACAGTGTTTTGGGACTCCTAGACCCAAATCAGCTGGGCATTGCTACCCCCATTAAAGTCTTGGGCAGTAAATGTTAGAAAAAGGCTTTATATAATGATGGGACTCCTAGATATTCTTCTGGGACTCCTATAAATAACAATAAGAGGAAATAATATGATTAAGAATATAATAGACTCACATAGAAGAATGTTAATCGATTTGATGGACATTACTGGTATGGATGAATATACCTTATCATGGTTTTGTTTTATGAAAGGTGTAATCTTTACATCTATTATAGTATGGATGTTTTAAAATATTATGACTAATTGGATATATAATAAACTAGCACCACATGCTCTAAGGTTTAGAGAGTGGTCTAAAGATAAATTATGGGTGCAAATACTCATGGGACTCCTAGTCTTATGGATGATGGGGATATTTAATCCCTATTGGTGTGTTTACCCAGTGTGTTGGATATAAATTATGATTAGAACTTTATTAGGTACAAAGATACATGGTTGTATCTGTACCGATGTAGACTTAGACTACGAAGGTAGTATATTAATTGACGAAAACTGGATGGATGAGGTGGGACTCCTAGTCCATGAACAGGTAGATGTATATAATAAAACAAATGGTAACCGACATACGACCTATGTCCTACCATTACCAAGAGGTTCAAATGAGGTATCAGTCAATGGTGCTGGTGCCCATTTAACCGATATAGGAGACGAACTGATTATTTGTTCTTATGTACAGTATGATGAGAATAATGAGACTTTACCTCTCAGACATACACCGAAAATAAAAATAATCGACCCTAAAGACCGACTTTATAGGGAACTATTGGGATTGACATGAGTAATACAGTAATATTCTTTCATATGTGTATATTAGTACCTATGGTGTACTTTATATGGAAGGATGGATATAACAAAGGAATAAGAGATGCCGACATTCGCAGGATTAAAGAATAATTTTTATACAGGAGTAGTCGAAGACCGATTTGACCCACTATCTTTGGGTCGTGTTCGTGTTCGTCTCTATGGTCTTCATACCGATGATAAAAAATTAATCTCTACAGGTGATTTACCTTGGAGTGATGTCCTTATGCCGACCACTTCTCCGAGTCTTTCTGGTCTTGGTCTCTCTCCTCATGGACTGGTAGATGGTTCTACTGTTATGGGGTTCTTCCGAGACGAAGATGAGATGCAAGACTTTGTAGTTATTGGTAGTTTATTTGGCAGACCGACTGATAAATATAAAATCGATGGTGGTGACTCTGATAAACAAGTAGACCGAGGGCCCGATAAGGGATTTAATGACTCTCGTTATGCAGATTCAGCTGCATTTATTGATTCTGTTGATGGTCAGAAAAATAGTAAGACTGGAAGAAACTTTAATTTTGGATTAACTCTAGACCAATCCCCAGTTAGACCGAAGACATTAGAATTTAAATTAGGTGGTGAGGGAACTATTATTGATGAGGGTAATGAAAGTAAATTAAAAGAAAATTTCCCTAGAGAAGAATATACTAAACTNAGTTTATCCGATGTGCATAGAAGTATGCAAGGGTCAGCAAATGTTTATCCGAATACTTTAATTGAAAGAACCAAAGGTGGTACAGTTAAAGAACCGACTCGTGCAAAGAATGTGGTGAATCCTACTTATCCTTTTGCACATATAATCGAATCCGAATCTGGTCATGTATTAGAAATGGATGATACCCCTGGCTCAGAAAGATTACATATGTATCATAGGTCTGGTACTCGTTTAGAAGTACTTGCAGATGGGACTCAAACCATGAAAGTCTCTAATGATTCCTATGAAATAATAATGAANGATAAAAAAATATTAATATCTGGTAGTGCAGATATAGAACTTGCAAATGGTGATTATAATTTAATTACTAAAAAAGGAAATACCGAAGATGGTGGTAATGTATTTATTACATGTGATAGAGATATGAATATTACAGCTAAAGGTGCAGTAAAAATAAAAGGTAAAGTATCTATTAATGGTACTAAGTTTGATTAAATATAATGTCCGAAACCACAGAAAATAATACTACTCCAGAACCAATCCCTTGTCCAGAGGTTTTAATTCCGAGTGCAGATGACCTCGAAGAAATAATAATATTTATTGGAAACACTTATGGATGGGAATATATTAAACCCATCGAAGAAATATTAGGTGCATTTCCATTATCTCATACTTGGCCAGATGATTTAGATTGGCCTGAACTAGAATGGGAAGGTAAGATACAAGCAATCNTTGAGGAATTTAAATTATATCCTATAGTAAAGATTGCAGAGTTTNTNGNAGTTNCATTAACAGTTGTTGTTCCACCATTTGGTATAGAAGTAGATTGTAAAANATTATTTGAAGACCCTAGTTATAAANNAGAATTACTTGACGAACTAGAAAAGAGTNTAGGTTTAGATGTCATTGAAGAACTCATGGATGACTTTAGTGCAGAGAATTGGAATGGTGAGTTTGGTATAGATATTCCAAAAATTAAACTTGCAAAAGCATGGAANGAAATGATTGAAGAANTNAAAAAAATCTTCATGACTGGTGGNTTTAGTGNAATAGGAAAACTATTAGATAAAGAACCATTAAAAACNNTNATAGAANCTTTACCAGACCCTATAGGTTTCTTCTTAGAATTAATTGCATCCTTTCCTAAAGGTGGATATGAGTTTGATGCAGATGCATTATTTAAGAAGTTAAGAGAACAAGCAGANAAAGAAGGAATAGAATTAAAAGAATTATTACTACAAACAGAAATACCTTTTGTATCAGAAATACCAGCAGANATGTTAGGACTGGAAGATGTCTTACCAGAAACCCTAGGTGATTTAATTGATTTAGGTAAAACAGGAGAACATAAGAAAATAGATTTTCCTAGATGGGATGAACAAAAATTATTTGANAGATTTAAAACCTTTATAAAAGACTTACCTCAANTATTNTTTGAAGCTTGTCTTGCAAAACTTACAGAACTTATTNNNTTNTTTATACCACCAGAGATACCGATACCATTTACTCTATGTACATTNTTATCATTACTTGGTTTCCCAAAACAAATAGATGTTGTAGAACTAGTCGTTGAAGGTGCATAAATACTATTATGAGTAATAATTATTTACAGAACCAAAACAAAATTACTGCACGAAGATGGTATACAGATATTGATTTAAATCTACAACCCCATCCATCGTCTGGTGATTTGGTTCTTAAAAAAGATAANGATGCAGTTAAAAGGTCAATTAGAAATATCATGTTGACTAATAATTATGAGAGACCATTTAAACCAAACTTTGGTGCAAACTTAAGAGCTCTTTTATTTGAACTTGCAGATGACATTACTAAATTTGAAATAAGAAAACAAATTACCGAGGCAATCCAAGATTACGAACCTAGAGTTAAAATTGACCAAATATATTTGAATCAAGATAGAGGAAATCGAATGTATGTTAACTTACACTATGGAATCATTGGAGTAACAGAACCACAAGAATTAGAAGTAATACTACAGAGAGTAAGATAAAATGGCAACAGTAAAAAGTTCACAAGTCAATATTACCGATTTAGATTTCGATGATATTGCAGCTAATTTAAAAGAATATCTTAAGGGTCAATCTACTCTTAAAGACTACAACATGGAAGGTAGTAATATTAATATATTAATTGACCTTCTTGCATACAGTTCACATGTATCAGCNTTCAATGCAAACATGGTTGCATCTGAGTTGTTCTTGGATACTGCACAAATAAGAAAGAATGTAGTTTCTCGTGCAAAAGAAATTGGATATACTCCAACTAGTGCAACTGCCTCTATGGCAACAATAGATTTACAGGTAAACAATCCTTTGATTGGTGGTGAGACTCCTACATCTTTAACAATTAATAGAGGACATAAATTTAAAACAGTGTATGATGGATTTACATATCCATATGTTGCTCTTGCTTCACAAACAATTTCTCCATTAAATGGTGTCTTTAAATTTGAAGACCTTGAAATTTATCAAGGTAAAATGAATTCAGATATCTTTGCATACAATGGACAGATTCAGAATCAAAGATTTCCATTAACAGAAGAACTTGTAGATACCTCAACAGTTACAGTTACAGTACAATCAACAGGTGGTGGTTCATCGGCATGGTCAAAGTCAGAAGATATTAGTGGTGTAGATAAAGATACTAAAGTATGGTATGTGCAAGAGAACGACCAAGGACAATTTGAAATATACTTTGGTGATGGTGTTATTAGTGCAGAACCTTTAGATGGAGACACAATAACAATATCATACTTGGTAACAGATGACCAACATACAGAAGGTGCAAGTCAGTTTACTATGACTGATGCAATTGGTGGTAATTCAGATGTAACTTTAATTACTAAAACTGCATCATCTGGTGGTAAAGCAAAAGAAAGTATTGAATCAATTAGATTTGCAGCTTCTAAATTTTACACCTCACAAAACAGATTAGTCACAGTAGATGACTACAAATCAAAATTACAAACATTATATCCTGGCGCAGATTCTATATCAGTCTGGGGTGGTGAAGATAATAATCCACCACAATATGGAAAAATATTCATTGCAATTAAACCTTCACAAAATGTAAATAAATTAACCTCATCTGAAAAAACTTTATTAAGAGACAAGATGAGAAGACTAAATATGTTAACAGTCAGACCAGAAATAATTGATGCAGATATTATAGATATCCTAGTGACAACTACATTTAAGTTCAATCCTAGAGCAACAACTAAAACTGTCTCTGAACTAGAAACACTTGTAAGAGCTGCAATCATTACACATGACAGTACTTACCTAAGTGGGTTTGATAGTATCTTTAGGCACTCAGTTCTAGCAAAAGACATAGACAGTGCAGAATCTTCGATTCTTTCGAATATTACAACTGTCAAACTTAGAAAAACTGTGACTCCTACTTTTGGACAATCCAAAGGTTATGAAGTGGAGTTTGGAGAAGGAAATAAATTTTATAATCCTCACAGTGGACATAACAAACATGGTGGTGGTATTATAGAAACCACTGGATTCTTAGTATCTGGATTTACAGATACTTTCTATTTTGATGATGATGGAGAAGGAAATCTAAGACGATATTCTTTAAGTGGTTC
>NYUU01000113.1 GCA_002684175.1 Synechococcus sp. CPC35 | reverse complement strand
GCACTGCCGGAGCTGATCGATCAGCTCGAAGCCAAGATGAAGGATGCAGCCAAAAAGCTCGACTTCGAGGATGCGGCGAACCTGCGCGACCGGATCAAGCAGTTGCGCCAGAAGATGGCGGGCTGACGACACCTATCGGCGTTCAGGCGGTGTAGCCCAGCCGTTGCATCAGCTCTTGGTCTTCTGGGATCAAGCGCTCACTCACCTCTGGTGCCAACTCATCTCGCCAGCTGCCGCTTTGGCCGCGGCGCGTTTGAAAGCTGTTCGCGTCCATCGACAACGCAATCCCGCCCTCAATAGCAGTGGCGCTACGCGGCCAGTTGATCCAGCACCTGACGAGCTCGTTGCACCACTGGTTGGGGCACTCCAGCCAACCGTGCTGCTTCGATGCCGTAGCTGCGGCTGGCACCGCCTGCGCTCACCTGGTGCAGGAACAGCAGGTCGTCCCCGGTTTCCTCCACCAACACCTGGAAATTAGCCACGTTGGCTCGCTCGCCAGCGAGGTTGTTGAGCTCGTGGTAGTGGGTGGCAAACACCGTGCGCGATTGCAAATCTGCGGCCAGGTGTTCGCTGACTGCCCAGGCGATCGAAAGGCCATCGAAGGTGGCTGTGCCGCGCCCGATCTCATCCAGCAGCACCAGCGACCGCTCGCTGGCGTGATGAAGAATGTTGGCGGTCTCTGCCATCTCCACCATGAAGGTGGACTGTCCGGCGGCTAAATCATCCACCGCGCCAACGCGGGTGAAAATTCGATCTGCAATGCCGATGCGTGCTTGGTTCGCCGGCACCCAGCTGCCGATCTGAGCCAGCAGTTGAATTAGGCCAATCTGGCGGAGATAGCAGCTCTTGCCGCTTGCATTGGGGCCCGTGAGCACCACAAGGTCGGTGCCCGTTCCGAGCTCCAGATCATTGGGGGTGAAGCTGGATTCCACCAGCATTTGTTCCACCACAGGATGGCGTGCGGCTGTGAGCATCAGCTCTCTCCCTTCCACCAGTTCCGGAGCGCAGTAGCCACAGGTTGCCGCCACATCGGCGAGGCCGGTTAGCGCATCAAGGCCGGCCACCGCCCTTGCAGCCCTGCGGATCGGTGCGGCTGTTGCACCCACGTGCTCGCGCAGCTGGCTGAACAGTTCGTATTCGCGCTGGCAGGCGCGGGCGCGCAGTTGAAAGATGCGCCCTTCCCTTTCCTTGAGGTCTGGGGTGATGAAGCGTTCCTCGTTGGCCAGGGTCTGGCGGCGGATCCAGTGATCTGGCACCGAGGTGGCCTTCGCTTTGCTTACAGCAAGGAAGTAGCCGAAGGTGCGGTGGTATTGCAGCCGCAGGTTGTTGATACCGGAGAGCTGGCGCTCTTGCTGCTCCTGTCGGCTTAGCCAGGCGTTCTGGTCATCCAATTGGTTGCGCAGGCCATCAAGAAGAGGATCCACGCCGTCGTGAATGAGCCCGCCCTCGGAGAGCCCCAACGGCGGGGCCTCCACCAGCGAATGCCGGATCGCACCAGCTATGTCCTGCAGAACGTCATCAGGCGCCAGCAGTTCCCTCAGCCAGTCGGGTCCATGGCTGAGGGCTCCTTTCAGCTTGGCCGCGAGCTGTGGCAGTCGCTCAAGTCCGTCGGCAATCGCCACCAGATCGCGGGCCCCGGCTTGGCCTGCCCCGGCCCGGCCCGCCAACCGCTCCAGGTCTCCCATCGGCCGCAATAGCCGGCGCAGGGCCTGGCGCAGGCTGCGCTGCTCCACAAGGGAGCCAACGACGTTCTGGCGTTGCCGAATGGCGTTGCCATCCATCAGTGGCGCCTCCAGCCAGCGGCGCAGGCAGCGTCCTCCCATGGCGGTGAGCGTTCGGTCGATGGCCCAGAGCAAGGAACCCTGCAGGGCACCGTCCCGTTGGGTGGCGGTGAGTTCCAGGTTGCGCCGTGTTTGCTCATCCAGTACCAAGGCGTCGCCGCTGTGGACGATTGCCGGCACCTCCAGCGGCACGGTGGTGTGGTCTTCGAGGGGTTGGGTGTCTCGGAGGTAATTGAGCAGCCCGCCCATAGCCCGCAGGGCGAGAGGCAGCTCTGGCAGGCCGATGCCATCGAGGCTGGACAGTTTGTAGTGACGCAACAGAGAGGCTTCCGCTTCCGGACGGCTGAAAGGTGTGCTGGCCACCGGCGTCATCCGCAGATGCGTTGGGCACCAGGCAGGGGGTTCGCCGGGCTCACTCCACAGCAGCTCCGATGCCCCAAGTTGGGCCAGCTGCTGGTGGAGGGCGTCGCTGTCGCTGCGTTGCATCACTTGCACGTCGCCTGTGCTCACATCGGCGCTGGCCAGCCCCCAGCGGAAGGGTTGCGATCCGCTGGCAGGTTCCACCACCACTGCCGCTAGCCAGTTGTTGCGGCGGGCAGTGAGCATGCCTTCTTCCAAAACCGTGCCCGGGGTGAGCACCCTGGTGATGTCCCGTTTGAGCAGGGCGCCTTTGGCAGGTGTGGTCTCCAGTTGGTCGCAGAGGGCGACGCTGAAGCCANGGCGGATNAGTTCTGCGCAGTANCGCTCTGCNGCGTGGTGAGGGATGCCGGCCATCGGGACCCGCCCNACNGCTTTNCCACCCTCTTTGCCGGTGAGGGTGAGNTCGAGCACCCGCGAGAGGGTGACGGCGTCGTCGAAGAAGCATTCGAAAAAATCCCCCAGCCGATAGAGCAGCACCCGATCGGGATGAGCGCTCTTGAGCTCCACGTAGTGGCGCAGCATCGGCGTGAGGTACTGAGGATCCACCTGGCTGTGGTGGCTCCAGGCCGGTTCATCGCTGTCGTCTGATACGTCCTCTGTTGTGGCTGCGATATCCGTGGCCGNTGCGTCCATGGTCTGGCGCTGGCGGGGCCGGGCTGCANCGTCGGCTCCCAGGGCTTCATCGCTGAGATCACCAGAATCGCTGGCCGGGTCTGGCGAGGATTCGGCTGGTTCCGGCGCTCCGAACAGGCTGCCCTGGAGAATCAGCTCTGGCTGGGACTCTGCGGATCGCGACACAGGCACCCATTCATCGATTGGATCGTAGGGGCGTCAGCGTGTGAAGACTCCAGGCCANCTGCTCGGAGGTCTCAGCTGCCGTGTGAGAATCCCNNCACGATCTTCAGGACCATGCAGTTCCTTAACACCCTCACCGTTCTGGCCCTGGTGGTGATGTCNTTCGCTTTGATCGTGGCAGTNCCGGTTCTGTATGCCTCTAGCGAAGACAGCGGTCGTTCCAATCGTTTGATTCTTCTTGGCAGTGCGGTTTGGGTGGCGCTGGTGCTGCTCAATTGGGGTGTGAGCTTCTTCGTTGTNTGATGCCCGCGCTCNGTTTCCGGTGAATGTCACGATGGGTTGAGCTCGCCAAGCCGACCACATGGCCACATTCGAGGGACGTTTCACTGATGCGGCTGGATTGCGCATCGCTGTCGTTGTGGCGCGTTTCAACGATCTGGTNACCGCCAAGTTGCTGAGTGGCTGCCTNGATTGCATGGCACGTCATGGCGTCGATACGTCGGCAGNGAGTGAGCAGCTGGATGTGGCCTGGGTGCCAGGATCGTTTGANTTGCCGCTCGTTTCTCAGCAGCTCGCCCGTAGCGGTCGCTATCAGGTGGTGATCACCCTGGGTGCGGTCATCCGNGGCGATACCCCCCATTTTGATGTGGTGGTGGCTGAGGCCAGTAAGGGTGTTGCGGCAGTGGCCCGAGAGACCGGTGTGCCGGTGATTTTCGGGGTGCTGACTACCGACACGATGCAACAGGCTCTCGAGCGGGCTGGGATCAAGAGCAATCTGGGCTGGTCTTACGGTTTGGAAGCTCTCGAGATGGGATCGCTGATGGCGGCCTTGCCCGCTGTTGTTTGACCACTGGCACCTCGGTGGTGCATGATCATCAAGCCGAAGGGGGCTTATCCCGAACGGCGATCTGCGGATGTAGCTCAGTGGTAGAGCATCTCCTTGCCAAGGAGAGGGTCGAGAGTTCGAATCTCTTCATCCGCTTGATACTTAAGTTCGAATCAACAGTTGTTGTTGATCGACATTTTTGAATCCGAGCTGGTGATAAAACCCAGCACTGTTAGTTGTCATTAGGTACAGCCGTTCCACTTTGCTCAGGGAAGGGCTGTNGACCAAAGCCTCCAAAACCTGCCTTCCGAGGCCGCGTCCCTGCAGGTCGCCGGCAACAACGATGTCCCAAAGTACGGCCCGGTAGATACCGTCGGTAGTGGCTCGTCCGAAGCCCACCATGCGTCTACCGCGCCAGAGGCTGACAACCACGGTGCTGCCGCGCAACATCCGTCGCAAATCGACGTCGCTGCGTTGTTGAGCCCAGAAAGCGTGTTTGTGAAACAGGCGCCGAAGTTTCAGCAGTCCACGGGTGGGTCTGAATCCTGGTCCCATACCGAACCAGCGCAGGCCAGGAGCACCGGGCGCATGATGAATAAGACGGATCGACGTGGCCATGGCAGTCGCACGTGCCTTTATTTTCGCTTCTGCANGACCCGCGATTAATGCAGCATCATCTGCCGGAGTTTCTGGGTCTTGGTACTCAGAAGGGAGGTACAACCACNCTGCANCGGTTGCTGGAGCAGCATCCTCAGGTCTATTTGCCGCTAAGCAAAGAGCTGCAATACTTCACCTTGCACTACAGCCAGGGTGAAGCCTGGTACCGGCAGCAGTTCAAAGCAGCTGCCCCCGAACAGTCCTCTGGTGAGATTACGCCTTATTACCTGTTTCATCCGATGGCGCCGCAGCGGATCAAGGCCTTGCTGCCCGCGGTCAAGTTGATCGTGNTGCTGCGGGATCCGGTGGAGCGGNCCCTCTCTCAATTGGCGCATTCTCGCCGACTGGGGCTGGAGCCTTTGGAACTCGAGCAGGCCCTGGCGGCTGAGCCGATGCGCCTTNGGGGTGCTGAGGTTGCTCTGGCATCGCCCGATGGACGGCACAAAAGTCATCAGGAGCANAGTTATGTGGCTCGTAGCCGTTATGAAAAACAGTTGCATGAATACCTAAAGTATTTTCCAGCGGAGCAGTTGTTCATCCGTAGAAGCGAAGATCTTTTTAATCAGCCCAAGAGGGTTTGGCAGGAGTTGCTTCGGTTTNTAAACCTTGANGACATGCCTTTACCNGTTGAGGGCCGTCAAGCCCATGTAGGTAGCGGAGAANTGCAGCAACTGCCTNNANAAAGTCTNAGNNNTNTGAAGNAACANNTNAGGCAACAATTGNNGNCNACATACNAGGNATTAGAGCAGCAGNATGGATTGNGNTGGAGCGAGNCNNCAGTTTTNTCNNAGNNGNAGGNATGAGTGNTTCNCCGGTNGATGGTCANNGNCCGGCNCTTGTNCGGGTTGCNATACCTCATTTNTACAGGCCTGATNNNAATGATCNNTCGGGTTANGGCTCATCGCGNCCGGATGCTGCGATTTTTCGCGCTGTGGCCTTGGCACGTTGTTTGGGTTCTGTTTTGTCGTTAGCGCGCCAGCAAAAAGAGCAAATGCTAGTGATTGAGGACGCCAGCATTGCTCATACATCTCAATCACAATATCTGGCTCGGCAACTCCCTGGGGTGGTTATTGATTGCCATGTGTTTGTAACATCCACTAATTATCTTCAGCAAGAATTAAAAGTTTTTGAGAATCAGATAACTGTTCATCAACTTCAATTGGATAATCCGCGTCGTTTGCCCCATGCTGCACGCGACTTTCTGCTCAAAGATAACGCCGTTGGAAGTGCTGATCTATCGTTGTATTTGGAAGATGATCTTGTGATTCAAGATCGCTTGTATGTAGATAAGTTGCTTTGGTTTTGTGAAAGAACAAATCATCAGATTGT
>NYUU01000112.1 GCA_002684175.1 Synechococcus sp. CPC35 | reverse complement strand
TGTTGTGGAAACCGGGATTCTTCGGCATTCGGCCTGAGCTGGTGGTCAAGGGCGGCTCGATTGTGTGGGCTCAGATGGGTGACGCCAACGCCTCGATTCCAACGCCTGGCCCCGTGCACGGCAGGCCGATGTTCGGTGCCTTCGGCAAGGCTCTGGCCCCAGGCTGCATCACCTTTATGAGCGCAGCGGCGATGGATGCCGACATCAAGAACCAGCTGGGATTGGAACGCCCATGCATGGCGGTGAGCGACACCCGCAGCGTCGGCAAAAGCAGCCTCAAGTTGAACTCGGCGCTCCCCAAGGTGAGCGTTGATCCACAAACCTATGAAGTATTCGCAGATGGTGAACTGCTCACCTGCGAACCAGCGGAGGTCTTGCCCCTGGCCCAGCGCTACTTACTGCTTTGAGCACCACCCTGCTGGTGGTCCAGCACGTCGATCGCGAGGGCCCCGGCCTCATTGGCAGCCTCGCCCGGGACCAAGGCATGACGATCCAAACCATTCGGCCAGACCAGGGAGACCACCTTCCCAATCCAGACGACTGCCCGAACACCATCGCCTTGGTGCTCGGTGGGCCTATGGGGGTGAATGAGCGCTACCAATCCGAACTGAACTGGTTGCAGCGTGAGCTGGCCTGGCTCACCGTCTGGCACCAGCAGACAAAGCCAGTGATCGGGATCTGTTTAGGTGCTCAGCTTCTGGCAGTAGCAGCGGGTGGATCCGTTGAACCCCTGCAGGTTGGAGACCCACCGCAACCACTGCGGGAGGTTGGCATTGGAGCGATCCACTGGGTGATCAATCCCAATGAGGATCCATTGCTGCAGGGTCTCCATGCCAGCGAACTGGTCCTGCATTGGCATGGTGACCGCATCCGCCTGCCCGCTAACGCCACCCTGCTGGGGTCGTCCTTGCACTGCGCGGAACAGGTCTTCCGCATCGACCACCATGCCATCGGCCTCCAGTGCCACTGGGAAATCACTGGACCCTCTCTGGAACAGTGGATCACCGAGGACTACGACTATGTCGTGGGAGCTATGGGTCCCGATGGCCCCTCCGCACTTCGTCAACAGTGGGCGTCAACCGGTGCGGCCATCGAACGCCGCGGTCGGATCGCTCTGGCTCAGATCCTGTCGCAACTCAGCGACAAGATCCCCTAAGCCGCGGTCGTTGTGCGCTGCACCGTCCGATTCAACGTTCGCAGCTCAGAGAGCTCATCGCGCCATTGCTGCGCCCAAAGATCCTGACTGCGCTCATAAATGGCCATCAATTCACCAACCGCCTGATCGCGGTAATCCACCCGCAAATCCAACAGCGGGAACGCAGCGTCGCCACTGATTTGCAGCGCAGCTGAGGTGGAGGACGCCGCGCGTCGATCCCCGCCGGCTGCCTCTCCTGCCTGCAGGGCATGCATCAACCGTCGCCCAAGTTTCCAAGACGGATCACTCGCCAGAAACGTCTCTTCCATGGCGAGAAGAACTGACTCTCCAACCAAAAAGTTCCCGGCGACGGAACAATCCTGACGGTGGCGATGGCCAGCCCAATCCCCGCAGTTAGGGCCTGTCCAACAGGCGGTCCGCCCTTGGTGATCAATCAAATGAAATTGACGCCGATCGCGATGGCTGTCATCGAGCAGCAATGTCTCCAACACCTTGTTGGCATCGGCGCACTGCTCAAGCCGTTCCAAGCCACAAATCCCCAAATAGGGATTGGTATGGGCCTGCGTTGCCACAGCTCCCACCCCAGAACGAATGTGGGGGACGGTGGAGCCGACCGCCAGATGACATGTGGCAACGGCCACACCAAATCGGCCATTGCTGCCGTCTCGGGCAACGATCGAGAAGGTCATAACAACCGATCCAACCGCTGAAGCGCCTCCAAGAGCACAGCGGTTCCTTCGCTGCACTGCTCTGCACTGGTGAACTCAGCGGCGGAGTGACTCAACCCCCCGCGACTGGGAACGAAGATCATCCCCATCGGCCAGCGGCGACCCAGCTCTTGGGCGTCGTGACTCGCACGACTCGGGAGACGACTTTGGCTGAGGTCTAAAGCAGCGGCAGCAGCCGACACTGCGTCCATCACCAGGGCGTCGGCCGGCGTTGGCGCCACCTCAAATTGTGGATCAAGTTGAATCGAACAGGAACGGCGCTCTCCAATCCGTTCCAGATCCAGCATCAGGCCATCTACGAGCTCCTGAAGCACTAACGGGCTGAGATCGCGAAGATCAACTGTCATCTCCACGGAGCCCGGCACCACATTGGCGGCGTTGGGCCAAACCTGAAGACGGCCGACGGTGGCGACTGGATCACCGGGATGGCGGATGGCCAGGGCTTCGATCGCCAGGACCACCTCAGCTGCCGTAACGAGAGCATCCTGCCGAAGGGCCATGGGCGTTGTGCCGGCATGGTTGGCTTGGCCAGCGATCCGAATCGTGAATCGGCGCTGCCCCACCACACCTTCCACAACTCCGATGGAATCCCCACGGGACTCGAGGACAGAACCCTGCTCCACATGCAGTTCAAGGAAGACAGCGATCGCATCGTCATCACGACATGCCGAGGCAAGCGAAGGCCAATGCCCTCCAATGCGTTCCAAATTGACGGCGATGGGATCACCATTACTGGTGGTGTATTCGGCTGCATCGGAACTGGCCGTTCCCGCCATCCCCTTGCAGCCCACCATGGTGGACTCTTCATCGGCGAAGGCGATCACTTCGAGGGGATGACGAAGGCGGCGACCCTTGGCCTGCAGAGTCCGCACGACTTCCAAACCGGCAAGGACGCCCAATGCCCCGTCAAAATGACCACCCGTAGGAACCGTGTCGATGTGCGATCCGGTCACCAACGCGGGGAGATTTGAGTGCTCTCCGTCTAGCCGTCCGATCAAATTGCCAGCGGAATCAATGCGAATGCTCAGGCCGGCCTCCGTCATCCATTGAGCTAACAACTGGCGTCCGTCGCAATCAGCCTTGGTAAATCCACGGCGACAAACACTGCCGTCCTGTTGTGCGCCAACCTCAGCGAGTTGATCGATGGACCTCTGCAACCGATCAGCATTCGGAATCAGTGGCCGGCCAAAATCCGACACCGCTGAAGGTTGTTGACGAGCAGCGGCGACGATCAAATACCGAACCCCAGATCAAATAAGGTTGAGATTCGCTGGACGAAACCGAACCGCCTGTAGTGACGGCGACCATTTCATCCTGATCAAAGAATTTTCAGGACCTCTTCAAACCGGGAGCGGAGCAGGGGCATGCCAGCCGAGGCGATCGGCCTCCTGACGAGCCATCTCTGGAAGATCAGCTGCCACAAACATCCGATGCAGCATCTGGACGCCCAAGAGATGGTTGATCACCGCATCCATCTGCACGCGTTCGGCATCCGTCGTGGCTGGATCCTCATGGCGAACAAAAAGAGCACGGACTCCTGCTTTGCTGAGCAAACCAGCCGCATCGATGGCGGCATCGCTGAGGTAGTCATCGGCGAGCCGCTTCATCTGCTGCCATTTCTCCGGCTCGGTATGGGCCGGCGGCGCCATGAAGGCAAATTTCTCCCGTTTGTAGAGCACCTCAGGCAACAGCCCTGCCATGGCTTCTCGCAGCACATATTTCTCGGTCTTGCCCTTGATTCGCAACTCGGGTGGCACCTGCACTGCTGCTTCAGCGAGGTGGTGATCCAGAAACGCCGGTCGCGCCTCCATCGAATGGGCCATGTCGACCCGATCCCCTCCCCAGGTCAGGATTTGACCCTCAAGCATGGTCTTTATCCAGACGTACTGAGCCTTATCCAAAGCGTGGCGCCCCTCGAGCTGCTCAGGGTCGAGTTGATCAGCGATGGCTTGCCCTGGCGAGTAGCCATCGAGAGCCAGGCGATGGTCATCGGCCAACAAGTCTGGAACGAGAGGCGCGCAGGCCAGCCAAGGTTGTAAACAGCTCGGCGTAAAGCCAACAACTGCAGCAAGCGCTGGATCATCCACCTGATCAGCCGCCAACATCGCACCCTGAACGAGAGCATTGGAATCCTGCAGCACGCTTTCCCAATGCGCCCGTTCGGCATCGGCGAGGTCATCAAGACCATGCAGGAACATGTCTCGCCGGAACGCGGGGTAACCGCCAAAAAGCTCGTCTGAGCCTTCACCGGTCATCACAACCTTGTAGTCAACGCTGTTGACATGGCGACTCATCAAATATTTCGCCACCGCCAGGGTGTTGTAGATCGTGCGCTCGGTGTGCCAGAGCGTCTGTTCCATATGGCCGTACAACTCGCGACCAGACAGACGCATCACGTCCTGCTGGGCTCCGGTGGCCTGCGCCATCTCCTCGGCGATCGGCGATTCGTCGTATCGCACGTCGTCAAAGCCAATCGTGAAGGCCTTCACAGGGCTCTGACTCACGGCAGACGCCAACCCGAGAATCGAACAGCTGTCGATGCCACCGGAGAGATAACAACCCACCGGCACATCAGCCACCATCCGCAGCTCAACCGCCTCCAACAGAGCAGAGCGCACAGACGCAATGTGGTGGGCTTCATCCAAGTTGCGATCACGATCGGCCTGACGAGGGAAATTCACATCCCAGTACGCCCATTCGGAGACCTCAAGACCACCGTTCCCCCGTTGAACCTTGAGCACGTGACCAGGCTTGACCTGGTGCACACCGGCGAAGGCGGTGGTGCCGGGCACCATCGTTTGCATCAGCTGATGGAACAATCCCGCTGATGTGAAACGGCGTTCGACAGCTGGATGCGCGAACAGCACCTTCAACTCAGACCCAAAAACCAGACCATCCCGTGTCATCGCCCAGTACTGGGGCTTCACCCCAAAGCGATCACGCACCAAGTAAAGGCAGTCCTGCTGACAATCAAACAACGCAAAGGCAAATTCACCGCGCAGCAACGGCAGCGTCTGCTCCAAACCCTGCTGCTGATAGAGCCGCAGCAAAATCTCGGAATCACTTTTGCTGCTGAAACGCATCCCTTGCGCCGTGAGATCGGCACGTATGCGCTGGAAGTCGTAAAACTCGCCGTTGTGTGCCATCAGCACCTGCCGGTCTTCGCTCAAAAAGGGCTGACGCCCCCGCGACTCATTGAGATCAATGATCGAGAGCCGAGCGTGGCAAAAGCCAATCCCCAACCCCTCGATGGATTCGATGCCAAACCCATCAGGACCGCGATGAGCCTGAATCGCCGCCATGTTGACCAGTAGCTGAGGGTCAACACCCTCTGCACCACTGGCCCTGAACACCCCTCCAATTCCGCACATAATCCGCTTCAGACGACATCCATGACGCGTTCGGCCCGGTTCACCATGCAGGTGAGGAGGGCCATCCGCAGGAACACAGCTCCTCGGGCCTGGCTGAAATACCAGTTGTGGGGTGTGTCATCCAGGCAGGTGCTCAACTCAGCTCCCCGCGCCAGAGGATGCAGCACGATCGCTTCTGGCTTAAAGGGGAGATCACGGGTCAGATGAAACCCTTCTCCATGCCGTTCATAACCGTCTTCAACCCAAGCGATGGCATTGATATAAACAACATCCAAATCGGGGATCTCGGCTGTCAACGCCGTGGCGGTTTGGATCACTAAACCGGCAGCCTCAAGCTCCTCCCGTTGTCCTGAATCAAACAGGGGATAGTCGAGATCAGGCGCATGAATCACCACCACCTCATCAATCGCTTGGGGAAATTTGGCCAGGATTCTCAACAGCGAACGCACCGTGCGCATGCGTGAAGGCACTCCAACAATTCCGATCCGGATTCGGTCTTCCGAGGGGACCGTCGCTTGAACAAGCGATGGCCTCCATTTGAAGATCGTGTAGAGATCCGCCATGGCCTGGGTTGGATGTTCATCAATGCCGTTACCGGCATTGATGATCGGGATGCGGAGGGTGGAGCACATCGAATACACCGCCTCGGCATGTCCGTCGCGCAAGACCACGCAATCGCCGTAGTTGTTGAACATATGGGCGACGTCTTCAAGGGATTCACCCTTGGCAATTCCTGTTGAACTGCGATCTGTAATGTTGATCGAATCACCACCCAGTCGATGCCAAGCGCTGTCGAACGAAAGCCGGGTTCGGGTACTCGGTTCGTAGAACGCATTGATCAGGATCTTTCCCGTCAGCGGTGTGTTGTGACGGCAGTAGCGATCGGGATTGCTCTCAAACTTGGCAGCAAGGCGCAGCAGCTGCAGCAGCGTTTCAGGACGAAACGACTGAATCGAGACCACGTGCTGGTGAATCAACTCCAACAGTGGCTCTCCCTCCTCCGCAATGGCAGCAAGCAGCTCCTGGGGCTGGGTGAGGCCAAACACATCCGGACCCATCGGCCGGAAGCGGATCGGATCCAAAAGGTCATTCACCAAAGCCGTCCTCGTGTGAGCCATAGAGGAAAAGCGTTCACACACCGCTTGCCAAACAGCGTGCGTCCTGCATGCATTACTTCATTTCCCTGGTAACCAAAGTCATATTTTTCGGCCATATCAGCGCAGAGTTCTTAACCAGGGAAGCTCAGAATTGTTCACGCTATTACATAAAATGGGCTTTTGGTTCGTGGTGAACATTCACCAGACACGTCTGTTTCGCCATTCCACCCACCAAATCACAATCAGAGCAACCACGGACACAATTAGCGCCACTTGACTGCCCACCAAAACCACTTGAAACCAGGCAGGGCTGATCAAACTGGCTGTAACGAATCCAGGCATGGTTATGCCTCCTCCTGAAGCAGAACAAAATCAAACCGCTCCGGCCAGTAGCGACTACCAACAACCATCACGACCGCCGAAATCGCAGCAGAAAACACTGCAGCGCAATAATCAGCAATCGCGACATAAGCAATCAGGCCCACAACGCTTCCACTGAGCATCGCCAGCACCGCCGCACTGCGGTTAGCCGAGCGCCAATACAACCCACAGGCAACAGGCCAAACAGTGGAAGCAACAAGGGCTCCGGTGAAAAACAACACCGACCGCAGTGAGTCCAGCCGCGGCCAAGACAAGGCCAGAGTCACCACGGCCAGGCCCACCACCATCAACCGAGCCGCCTGCTTGAGCTGGTCATCACTGGCCTGGGGGCGCAGCAAGCGGAAGTACACATCCTCTGCAAGGAGATCAGCCGTGGAAGCCAAGAGTGAATCCAGGGTGGACGTGAGCGACGCGAACACCACCACAAACACAAGAGCCGCGCCGCCAGCGCCCAGCAGATCAGCAGCCATCACAGGAAACACCATGTTCACCTGCGCCAATGGCAGGTCACGGGCCAAGGCCACCAAACCAATGGAGCCCGTCACAAGGGGCACGCTCATCCAGGCCAAGCCCCCGAGGACGAAAGACGCCACCACCACGGTGCGACGGCTGGCAAACACCCGAGACCACCAAATGTTGTTGTGAAACACCTCACCCATCGAAAACAACGCGGAGTTCCAAGCAATCAACAAGCCCGCCGGCAGAAGCAGATCAAGACGCTCGGGATGGCGTGTCAGTAGGGCGGCATGCAGCTCTGGCACCGGGTAGGTCCTAAATGCAAGGACAGCCACCACCGCTAAGAGCACCATGATCAGCAAGGACTGAATGAAATCGGTGCCGATCACGGCACGCATCCCGCCGAACAGGGTGTAAAGGGTGGCGACACCAATCACCACCACCATGCCCACGTGGTAGTCAAAACCCGAGAGAGCCTGAAGCAGTAACCCTGCCCCCATCGCCTGGGTCATCAGAAACCCGAGGGTATAGATCGCGGTGATCACCATGAACACCGACCAGGCCAACCGGCCGTAGCGCAGGCGGATGAAATCACCACTGGTGCGGCCTTGGGGCATCAATTGTTTGATGCGCAGCGCCAAGGGCGCAAACAGAATCAAGCCCAGGCCTGCCAGCGCATAGCTGAACATGCCCCAGAGACCATTTTTGTAGCCGAACTCTGGGGCAAGCAACGTGGTGTTACCCGTCACCCAGGACGCCATCAACGTGGCTGTGCTGAGCGCAAGACCAATATTGCGACCCGCCAACATGTAGTCGTCGGCATCGCCTTGGCCGCGAGCTCCCCAAGAGACGCCCAAGGCAACCCAGAGAACCGAAAAAACAACGACCAACGACCAGGCCAATCCTGGCGCGAGGAAAGGACCCGGATCAGCTGGCATCGGAAGGCTCCCGATGACGCCAATAGAGATGGCCACGCACGATCATCACCACGGTTGCCGCGGTCACCGCCGCGCCCAAGGCAAAGATCACCCGAGCCCAAAGCAAATCATCCACAGACGACGTAGCAATGGCTTTGCTGTCCATAGCAAAGACGCACAATCCATGCTGATCCGATCCCGATTCAGATGACTGGAGATACAAAAATCGCACGCAGTTAACGCGGCCTGTACACGGATGGCGCAATGTGTAGCAAGCACAACTCGAGCAAAAGTGGGCTGAGCTTTTGGATGCCCCAGTTCACCGAATACGGAATGTCTACCGACTAGAGACCATCGGTCGGCTACGACAAATATTTCTCCGATCAATCCGCCTCACCGCGCGCTGATCTCGCCCCTCTCCTGACCTCACTGAGCAAAAGGGACTTCCGAGGCTGAATCGCAACCAGGCCATCGGCCTGCGGTTCCATCTGGAGATTTCAGATTTAAACCTGGAAGGCTGAATCACAGCTAATCACCCCTATTGGATGAAAGCTGTGGGCTGCAACGGTGCTGAACAGCGACTGGTCATTACCTAGAAACAGCCTTCAAAGCTTCGGGAGGAGGTCTTCACCACGGCGCTGAACCAAACGGATGCGATCAAGGATGAACTGAGGAACAGGACATATCCGTTCAAGAAAGAAATTAAATCGAAAAGTTTTCCAAATATGTAGCGATCTGAACGACGAATGCCCACAGGGCGCGCGAATAATAAAGCTGTAGCAGTTGCTACACAACGTTCACTCCGTTTCCAGGCGGAGCGCAGTCCGACTCAGGCCATGGAACGGGGACCTGAGCCTGCTTGATTGAACACACCATGACCACACTTCTCTACCGAGGCCAGGCCTACTCGCAGAACACAGTCGGCAACCAGAAGCCACTGGTTCAGCTCACCTATCGCCGTCACACTTATCAGTCCCGCCAGGCTGAAGCCCAAACTCATGTGCCGCAGGTTCAGCTCACCTACCGCGGAGTCCGCTACAAACGTTGAGCCAAAGCTCAATTCGTAGCCATTAGGACAGCCAATCAACACGAAGTCAGCTGAGATATCAAAAGATATCCGCTGACTTGTGGATCTGATTGCTAATCAGGTTGAACCTGGGTTGAACCAGCTGGTTCCAAACAGTGTTCATGCTGTGTTCTGGCTTCAAACCCACTTCCCGAAAACGGAATGGGACGCGCTACTCAACAGCCAGGCTGCTTTTGAAGATGATTGCATGATCACTTTGGTGGCAGATGCTCGTCGCGCAGGGCTCAACGTTGATTGGGAATGTTCAGTTCGGTCTTGACGGGGCTCAATTAAAGGAATTCCCTTCAATCCAGGCAGTTCCGAAAAATCGCCCATTTCTCCATCCACAGCTCCTCTCTCAGCATCAGCACAGCGAACTCAAGCAATCCTCGGTTGAAGTGAGTGAATCATTCCGGCACGCATTCGAATACTGCCGCTGAACCCGATAGAAATGGCCACAAATAATCATTAGCAGCGTCACCGCAGTGACATGGCCCCCAGAGCAAGGATCAGGTGAGACCAATACCATTTGTACACAGCGAAACACACGGGCATCGCACTGTTAAGCCAACAAGAGATGCGATCCCATGCAGCGCAGAGATCGCATCAAGGTACTCATGGATACCCAAAAATCACGCAATCAACACCTCGCCACTACAAATTGTTGAATGCGTATCAAGTGCAACCAGAGGAGGTAGGTATCGAAGTTTTGGATAGCAATACAACGAAGCTTTTGGATGTTTACCGATTACAAATCATCGGTCGGCTACGACGAATATTTCTGCAACAGAACGGGTGATCCGCGCGCTGATCTTGACCCTTTATTGACATCGCTCTCACAGATTGGACTGCAGGAATTGAACCGCAGCCATGCCTCAGCCAGTCATTTGCTGCGCCGGCTCGGAGCAACATTCCGCCTCAATGATTCCGGCCAGAACGGCAGCGAACGCATTCTTCCCTTCGACCCGCTACCACGCCTAATCAGCAGTAGTGAATGGGCCATTCTGAACAAAGGCCTGAAGCAACGCCTCGAAGCGATCGACTGCTTTCTGGCTGACGTCTACGGAGCGCAAAAAATCATTGGCGACGGAGTGATTCCTAGAGAAGACGTGGAAAGCTCCTCCGGTTGGCGCCCCCAACTACAGGGTCTGACATTGCCCCTCAATCGGTGGTGTCACATCTCCGGACTCGATCTCATCCGAGATGGCCAAGGCACATGGCGAGTTTTGGAAGACAACCTTCGTTGTCCCTCTGGAGTGGCCTACTTCCTTGAAAACCGTCGGGTCATGAAAAGGCTTTTCCCCAGCCTTTTCACGGGGAGAACGGTGCAGCCGATCGATGATTACCCCTCCCATCTGCTGCGAACCCTGCAGGAACTAGCTCCCTGGAGCGACAGTCCCCGTGCGGTGATTCTCACGCCAGGCGTGTTTAACAGTGCCTATTTCGAGCACAGCTACCTAGCTCAGCAAATGGGCATTCCCCTTGTGGAGGGACGGGATCTGATCTGTGAAGAAGGCCGCGTATGGCTACGCAGCACCAACGGCCTCTCAACGGTGGACGTGATCTACAGACGCATCGACGACGACTACCTCGATCCCAAAGTTTTCCGTAGCGACTCGATGCTGGGGGTTCCAGGATTAATCGACGTTCTCCGCGAAGGAAGGGTTTCGATCGCGAATGCCCCAGGCACTGGCATCGCCGACGACAAGTTGATCTACGCCCACGTGCCGGCCATGATCCGCTACTACCTCAACGAGGAACCGGTCATTGAGAACGTACGCACATACCTCTGCGCCCGGGAGGACGACCGACGCTATGTGCTGGATCACCTCGAGGAACTTGTAGTCAAGTCGGTTTCAGAAGCCGGCGGCTACGGAATGCTGATCGCCCCCCAGGCCAGCCGCTCAGAGATCGCTGATTTCGACGCCAAGATCCGAGCAAATCCTCGCAATTTCATCGCACAGCCAATGCTGCAGCTCTCCACCGTTCCATCACTAAGCGAAGGAGAGCTCTACCCCTGCCATGTGGACCTGAGGCCCTATCTGCTGCGAGGCCGCGACACCTGGATCAGCCCCGGTGGACTGACAAGGGTTGCTCTCAAGCGAGGGTCTCTGGTTGTGAACTCCTCTCAGGGAGGTGGTTGCAAGGACACCTGGATCGTGGACGAACAGCCCGTGATCGCAAATCAACCCAAGGAGTTCGTTCCGTGTTGAGCCGGGTTGCTGACTCCCTTTATTGGATCAACCGTTATCTCGAACGAGCTGAAAACATCTCCCGCTTCCTGGAGGTGAGCGAAGCGATGGCGCTCGACTGTCCGCCCGGTAGCGCCGAACCCTGGCTGCCTCTGNTNGAGGCAACCGGCGATCGCGGCNGCTTNGATNANAGCTACCCAGCAGCGACTCCACGNGATGTGCTGCATTTTCTTTTGCTTGATCGGAANAATCCCAACGGCATCGTGAGCTGCATCGCCNNGGCACGCGAAAACTCNCGCCAAATNCGTGANGTCATAACAACGGAAATGTGGGAGCAGATCAATGACCTGCACTGGAGCCTNCAGGACGGCGAAGCGATCTGGAGNGAGCCNGTGCAGGAACAGCTGCGAATTATCCGGAANGGTTGCCAGATTTTTTATGGGATCACAGACGCCACCCTCAGTCGCGACCTGAGTTGGCTTTTCAGCNAGCTGGGTCGCCTGATCGAACGGGCCGACAAAACCTCGCGGATTCTGGATGTGAAGTACTTCCTNNTATTGCCAAGGCCGGAGGATGTNGGCGGAGTGCTGGATGAACTGCAGTGGATCACCCTGCTTCGTTCGGTCGGCGCTTATCAGATGTATCGCCAAAGCATGCAGCAGGCNATTAATCCCAGATCNGTTGCCCGCTTCCTACTGCTGGATCCAATCTTTCCCNGATCGGTCCGCTTTTGTCTCCAAGGCATCAGCGACACCCTTCAACANATTCAGACNCAACCGGTTCAAGGCCCNCCGGATGATCTNGACTGCCTGCGCGGNCAACTCNTAGCCCGATGGAGNTANGTNCGGATCGACNGNCTGATCGAATCAGGGCTGCATGAAGCCATTGATCAACTGCAGCGAGACCTCAACAGGCTGCATGTCCTGATCCAGCACCGCTACTTCACAAGCGCCGACCANCGATCCAACCAAGCTGAACACGCATGCGCGCTCGAATCGTTCANCGCCTGACCTACNGCTACGACGCACCNGTGACCCTGGGTGAGCAGAGGCTTTGCCTTAAACCTCGNGGACAAGGTTTTCAGCGGTTACTNGAGCATCAGCTNACNGTGNNACCNCAACCGCAGCGAAGCAGCGAATTGCTNGCAGCCAGTGGCGATGAAATCCAGAAGNTGANCTTNATTGGCAACACCAACAAGCTCATCTTCGNAGCNANCAGTTTGGTTGAAACACGACCAGCACCATCGCTGCATTTNTGTTTCGATGGCATGGAACCACCTNTGCCCTACCCACGTGGCCGGCTGAATAGCGATCTGCTTGGAGCCCTAGAAGGTTGGCTCCCCAATGGNCAACACGAACCCTCTGCCATCGATCTCACACAGGAAGCGNTGTTGGGCTGCAANCAACAAATGCTGNNCTTCCTCCATCANTTNCTGGAACTTATNCNAGATCGCGTCAAATACACCCAGCGCCATGTGGGGCCGGCATGGCCNGCNGGNCGCACTCTGCGGGAACGNATTGGCTCATGCCGTGACCTCGCCATGTTGATGGTGGTCTGCTGCCGGGTNGTAGGTCTNCCGGCCCGGTTTGTGAGCGGCTATCAGTTGCAGNAACCAGNCCCAGAGCAGTACGACCTTCATGCCTGGGCAGAGATTTACCTNCCAGGAGCAGGCTGGCGCGGCTTTGACCCCAGTGCGGGACGCGAAATCAATGAGCGCTANGTGGTNCTGGCCACNTCNTCGAAGCCNGAACTNACNGCCGCNGTGAGTGGCAGCTTCACTGGNCCACCCGGCACNAGCAGCNATCTGAACTGGAGCATTGNGGTCAATGANGAGCCAACANCCCGGNTGGAGACAGACGCCAANNTGATTCAGGCGGCCTGAAGAACAGGNTCAANACCATGGAGTAGGGGTTTCGGAGACGAAGTGAGGGTTGCTNTCATCAACGCTGGGATNCGNGCACTGTTGTAAANACGGAATTCNCGCTCCAGNGATACCCCTGGNTCNCGCANNGCNTGGTTCAGNACCACAGATCCATCNGGATCNGAAATGGANCGNTGAAAGGTGCCNGTGGGAATCCGAAGGATGTCCCCNCCNCTGTCCAGACGAACAATGTGAAATGGCTTCTCCCAGGCCANGTTNACNAGGTANAAGGTGCGGCCTCCGCTGACCGCCAGCANATTGTCNTCCTGATGNGGATGCAGATAAAACTGCCAGGCNNCGGTTANTGAGTCATTCGGGGGGCTCACCGCTGGNCCGGTNTGGATCACAAGATCCCTCGCATTCGACGTATCNATGGTGACGTCNAAAAAACGAACCGATGGGGTGTCGCGAAANCGCTCNTAAGGGAGCAGTTCGAACATGCCCNCAGGGCCGGATCAGGGCCTGAANTCTGGAAGGGTTGTACNGACGTTGAGCCGTAAAAACAGTCNCGACGACAACNGTTCAGCCNCCCANATAGGCCATCTCGGCATGGGAGGGACGAGGCAGATGATGATGACGTTCCTCGCTGTAGCGGTCGCTGCGATCAAACCAGAGCCCAGCGATCCGCTGCTGTAACGCTGCGGTGTTGTTCAAAACGGGCTTGAGATCAACACCTTCGGAGGCGAACAGGCATGTGAAGGCCTGACCATCAGCCGTGATCCGAAGACGGTTGCAGTCGCCACAGAACGGCTCACTGATCGAGGCAATGACACCGAGGCCACCGCAGTCATCCGTGAAGCGCCAGCGATTTGCCGTCGCCCCGGAATCACGGCCCAAAGGTTGCAGAGGCCAACGGGCCTGGATCAGCCGCACCATCTCAGCGGCTGGCAACACCTGATCCGGTACCCAACCGTTCCGGTTGCCCACATCCATGTATTCGATTAACCGCAGTTCCAGCCCATAACGCCGCGCCAGCGCCGCCAACGGCAGCAGCTGAGTGTCGTTTTCCCCTTTTTTGATGACGGAATTGAGCTTGATCTCCCCCTGCTCGGCGGCAAATCCTGCCAATTTCGCGGACATCACCCCATCGATCACCTGCCGCACCAGCCGCTCGCCCGCAGCCTGTCCTCCACGCAATCCGGCCATCCGAGCAGCCACGGATCCATCCACAGCATCGAGACTGATGGTGATTCGATCCAGACCGGCAGCCCTCAGTTGCCTGGCTCGGCTCGGCGTTAACAGAACGCCGTTCGTGGTCAGTGCAACCTGGCGCAATCCCCTCAGAGGATTTCCGGGAGTTGACCGACCTCGGCTGACCGCTGCCAAGAGCGGCAGAAGGCGTGGACTGAGAAGGGGCTCACCACCGGTGAGTCGCAGGGTGTGCGCACCGAGAGCAACCGCGACACGAATCAGCCGCAGTTGCTGATCCAGGGTCATCAATCCCGGTGGATCCGCTGCATCAGGGCGGCAATAAGAGCAATCCAGATTGCAGCGGGCGGTCAAAGAGAGCCGCAACACTCCCAGTGTTCGAGCCCTTTGATCAACAACCGCTGCCGTGGAGATCATGAAGTCAACGCTGCCAGATCCTCAGGACGATTGGCATTGACCATGGCTGCAGCCGGGAGATGAACAGGATGATGCGGCACCCGGATCAGCCAATCGATCCAGCGATACCTCCCGGCTTGCAGTTGCTCGACAAGCACGGGCTGAAAGGGCGAACCCGTGGGAATCACGGCAAGCAATGGCTGGAGGCGATCGCCATCGTGGGCAACCGCCACAAGCTCAGGCCGTAGCTGCCAGGCCTCAATCAGCTGCTCAAACACATCCGTGCTGAGGCACGGCATGTCCACTGGGAGCACTAACAAAGCCTCACCGGAGACCGCTGGCAGAACTCGGGCCAAGGCCTGAAGCGGCCCCGCCCAGGGAGGCGGCTCCTGAAGCACGGTCACCACCGACTGATCCTTCAACAGCACTTCATGGGCCTGATGCCGGGTCAAAACACGGATGGGCAGACCGAGGGGACGCAACTGCTCAACCAGAGCTGTGAGCCAAACACCGCCACTCGGATGCGCCAGAAGCGCTTTGTCCTGCCCCATCCGAAGGCTGTTGCCACCGCTGAATACACAGACAGAAAGTTGACGACGACACACAACATCAGCGCGCCAGGTTCCAACTATTGAAAACAGCTTGTTGTCCAACGGTCGCAATCGCT